>CBDTYO010000341.1:0-4531 GCA_965364615.1 uncultured Bacteroidia bacterium | reverse complement strand
CTTGGGCTATTTTCTAATACAATACGCATTCGTTGTGTCTGATCAATTGTGAATTATATATGTAGGAGATGTTGTAATCATACAAGAGGTAGGGGATCCCGGCGTAATTTGCGATGGAATCATTGTCCAGACGGGTAATAAGTGCATCGAAGGGGACATAGGACAGACCTTCATCCGGAACAACAATCAGTTTGCGGGTCTTCAATAGGGGTTCAATGGGAAGAAAGATATCCTGGTAGAGTCCGTTCAAGGCATGCATCAGGCTGGAGAACCGTTCCGGTGTTTCTTCGTACGGCACAAAGCCATGCAAATTCTGGGTAATTTTCAGCAGGTTTTGCTGGAATTCGCGGTCAACAAAACCCTGGTAGCAGTGGCATTGATTTTTCGTGACCACAAAAATATACAATGGTAGCATGCCCGCTGTAACGGCTTCCGGGAGGAAATACTCAACCAATGTTTCATTTCGCTTCAGGTTCCTGCGGATTTGCTGCAGGGAGAATTCGGTGTGGGTGGATTCAAACTGGCTGATCACCGGGAAATTCCGGTGAAGCTGTTCCATCTGTTTGAAAAAGGAGTCGGTTGTTTGAAACAGTTGATCCTGCAAATCCAGCAAGCGGGCTGAATCGGGATTCATGGCCAGATTTTCTATCCGGATCAGGTTCGACAGATGGTGGTTCCTTTGTTTCAGCTCCGTGGCAATCAGCGCCACAGTATCGGGCAGGCTCTCCAGGTACAGCCACTCCTTTTCATTCATTTCAAACATGAGCTCCCGCGATTTTCCCCTGGCAGCCATCAGAAAAGCGTCTTCCACATGCTCCTGGTCCCCGGTGAGATCAAATAGTTCCAGGTTGAGGCGGATCCCGGTGGCAAACATCTCCTTTTGCTGTGCATTCAATTGCATGCGGCTTTCGGCCGAAAGAAAAGGATTCTGGATCTGGTCTAACACCCGGATGGCCAATAGATTGGTCCCAAGAGCAGCTTCCAGGTGTTTTGTTTTTTCAAGTGTTCTGGTATAATCACCGGAAGCCTTTTCCAGCACAAGGGCCTTGGAGGCCAATATTTTCAGAAAGGTGAGATCATGGCTGGAGCTTCTGACTTCCGGATTATTAAATGGATCTTCGCCGTCGAAGTCTCCAAACATGGACTGCAAGGCCAATTGCAGGTAGTCAATCGCCTTTTTCCATGATCCTCTATCCAGGCTGAACCTGGCCAGTGATTCATAGCAGGCCGCCGTGAGGGGATGCACCTGTCCATAATTCAGCTGGTAGTTTTGCAGTGCTTTTTGCAAATACCCAAGGCCCTGGTCATGGAGTTCCCGGGCATGCAGAAACTGACCATAATGCAGGTAAATATTGGCTAACTCATAGTAGGTCGAGTCATATTCGGAGATCCATTGGTCAATACTCCGGCCAAAGTTTTCCAATGATGCATCATTGTCTCCCAGGCTCTGATACACTCGGGCCAGATTGAAATAAACACTGCCCAGATAGGGATGGTGGTGCTCTTTCTTAATCTGCTCGCATTCCTTCAGATCCGCCAGCGCCTCTTCGTACCTTTCAAGGTGGTACAGGGTAATTCCCCTGTTCAGCAAAAGGATTGATAGCTTGTTGTAGGAAAGGGCATCCCATTCAGGGATCAGATCCAACAAGCGATATGCCTCGTTGTTGTATTGCAGGGATTGCAGGTAATCCCCCAAGGTCCTATGGTAGGAAGCCTGGTTGAGGTAAATACTGATCCTGAGCTGATCGGCAGCAAGGCCTCCATCGGGCAGTAGTCCTTCAGCCATCCTGTATTCCGCAATAGCTTCCTCAAGGCGTCCGGTTTCATAATACACATAACCCAGGTGGTTGTGCACCAGTGCCAATCTGTAATTCGAAAGGGGGAAATCTTCTTCAAGAATTCGCTCCAACAGAACTTCAGAACGAATGAAATCCCCTTGGGTCCTGGCTTGAGAATACTCACGAAATAGAATTTGGGCCGAATCGATCGGATCTTGCCCAAAAACTACCGCAATGGTGGCTATACCAAGCAGGAGAGTAAAGGAAAGCTTTCTCAAGATGATCAGGTTTCACTTTGCAGGTAAATGTATTACAAAATTTTCCCTGATGAAAGAGAAAGCTATGTTGGTCCCGACCAGAATGCTGGCTTTTACGGATTCCAGGGGTCATCAAGAGCACCCTGGCCGCCGTCACCGTCACCACCGATCAGGTAGTTCAGTTTTTTGCGGTCAATCCTTTCGTTTTTGAAATTTTTCTCCAGGTCACTTCTTTTCATTTTTTTCATGTTACCTTGTTTTTTGGTTAGAATTACTTTTTAATAAGAAAGGGTGTCAATTTGTTACCCCAATTTGTCAGAAAAATGTAAAAAAACAGGTGGCTGAATCTCCAAAGGGGCCGCATAAACCCGAAATAAAGATTGGTATCAGCCACCTGTCGACGGGGATTCCATGTTTTTGATATCTTTTTTCTTTGGTTTGTATGTACTTACAGGGTAGAGGTTGTCGAGATCGTCTGGGCTTTTATCCCCATTGGTTTCACGCGCCTCGATGGTCCATCCGAATCTCGAATCCGTATGTCCGAATTTTGTATACATCATGATCCGTCCATTGGCATCCCAGCGCAAAACATGGGGCGAGTAATCCGGATTGATCTTGCCTTTTTTCCAAACGGCCTCCCTCACCGATTTATCCCAACATATTTCCTTTAAATCCATAGCCTTAATCTCTTATCCGACCTCTTGAATCTGTCTTCGTGCTATTTGCCTCAGCTTTTTCCAGCAGATCATTTTTAAATCTTTTCAATTCCGGCGTGATCCATACATCGCTGGTCATGTATATCAAGATTTCCAGATCCTCACGGGAGAGAAACTCGATTTTTTTTTTACCGGTATTGTCTTGCAGGGTTCTCATGGGTAATATTTTTTTGTGTTTATACCGTTTAATCAGAAAGGGCAAAGAATTGTTACCCCGAATTCAGACATTTTTTTCAATTATTTTTTAAATCCGGCAAACTAGGAGCTGAATTATATAAAATATGTTTATATAAAATATACTTATATATAATAATGTTATATATTTGTCGTTATGATAGCAAATGATTTGTTAAAAGGTACCTTGAGAACCATTGTTTTAAAGTTGTTGGCCGACAACGGACGGATGTACGGGTATGAGATTACCAAGAAGGTGGAAGAGCTATCCACCGGCAAGATCAAACTCACATTCGGTGCACTCTACCCTGTTTTGCATAAACTGGAAGCTGACGGACACATTGCCACCGAAACCGAATATATTGGCAAGAGGGTCCGGAAGTATTACTCTCTTACGGATAAGGGGCGAACATGGACAGAGCAGAAAGTGGATGAGTTTTTTGATTTTGTTCATACGCTAACCCACGTGCTTTCACCCACCCCTGCCTGAAATGATTGCCGCTGTTATTGACGACAATTACGATCGCATCCGCAGCGACCTGGTCAGGCTTGGCCTGACCTACGATCGACTTATGGATGACATGCTGGATCACGTGTGCTGCATGGTGGAGGAGGGAATGGAAGAGGGAAATGATTTCGAAACCTCCTACCACAAGGTACTGGACGCCATAGGGGAAAGAAGCCTGCCCGAGATCCAGCATCAAACATTACTGAACCTTGACAAAAAATTCCAAAGAATGAAAAACTTCACCTATTTATTCGGACTCAGCTCTGCCATAATCACCATCATCGGATCACTCTTCAAGCGAATGCACTGGCCCGGTGCGGGTATTTTAATCACCGTCGGGATGGTGATGATAGTATTTGTGTTCCTGCCACTCTATTTCATTACCAATTACAAGCAGCAACTGGAAAAGAAGAATCCCGTCTATGCCATTGTGGGATATCTCACCCTTGCGCTCCTGCTGGCAGGAGCGGTATTTAAAATCATGCACTGGCCCGGAGCAGGATATTTGATCTATGCCAGTATTGGATTTCTCCTGGTGGGATTTGTTCCCCTTTATGTGGTCAATGCTTTTCAGCGAAGTGGAAGCGATAAGATCAAATTGCCCTATATAGTTATGCTGCTGGTGGGAATAGCCTGTGTGATGTTGATGGGGAATGTGAACATGGCCAAAGACCTACTGGATGTATATCAGGAGGAATCACTGGCCAATGAGAAGCGGGTGGAAGCTGTGCAGGAGCGGACTGCCCTGCTTTTGGAAATGGCACAGGACAGTGCGTATGCAAAACATCGTGCCACTATAACACGGATACATGATCAGGCTCGGGACATGCAGGTTATGATTACTGCCATGCAGGAAGGGATGATTGCCTATGTGGGACAAGCGGGAGCATCCATTGAGGAAGTGAAGGGCAAGGATAACAAAATGGCTGGGCGGGAGGCAATCCTTGATAGCGGTTCCGGGGTAGAATTCATTACGGAAGCCAAGCAGTTTGCGGCTATGCTGGATGAGCTGATAACAGATCCCATTGTAAATGCCCAGATTGAAGACCACATGGAGTTTGCAGGTTATGTCTTTGATGTGGAGCATGGATGGGACGG
>CBDTYO010000340.1:0-4532 GCA_965364615.1 uncultured Bacteroidia bacterium | reverse complement strand
CAGCACATGATGACGGACACGGAGGATCACATGCCGAAGAAGGGGAACATCCTGCCGCGGCAAGCGAACACCCTGCTGGCGGAAGTGAACACCCGGCTGCTGCTTCAGAACACCCTTCTGAAGAAGCTGGTCATGCCGCAGCGTCAGATCACGATGAACACCTCATGCACCAGCTTCAGAACAGGCCATGGTCTGCCGTGTATGTGGCGGCTTTCTTTTTCTTTATGATCGCCCTCGGGGTACTGGCTTTTTATGCCATTCAAAGAGCTTCTCAGGCGGGCTGGTCCCCCCTGTTGTTCCGGGTAATGGAAGGAATTACGGCCTACCTGGTACCGGGTGGTATCTTTATGTTCGTCCTCTTTGTCCTCTCTATCATGCACTTTAACCATATGTTCGTTTGGATGGATGCCGAGGTGGTTGCTGAGGACGCGCTTATCCAGGGCAAAGCAGGTTATCTCAACCCTACCTTCTTCCTGATCAGGGCTGCTGTTTTCCTGGGAGGATGGATCCTTTACCGGGAAGTGTCAAGAAAACTTTCCCTCGCCCAGGATGAAGCTCAGGACAACAGGAATTTTGTCAAGAATTTCAGATGGTCTGCCGGTTTTCTGGTTTTCTACCTCGTTACCGAATCCATGATGTCATGGGATTGGATCATGAGTATTGATCCACACTGGTTCAGCACCCTTTTCGGATGGTATGTCTTTGCGAGCATGATGGTCTCTGGGATCACCGTGATCGCCATGATCACCATCTACCTCAAATCCAAAGGATACCTTCCCGAGGTGAATGACAGCCACATTCACGACCTTGCCAAGTTCATGTTTGGATTCAGCATTTTCTGGACGTATCTTTGGTTTAGCCAGTTCATGCTGATCTGGTATGCCAATATTCCGGAGGAGGTGACCTATTTCGTCACGAGGATCGAGGATTACAAGCTGCCCTTTTTCGGCATGATCGTCATGAACTTTGTGTTCCCCCTGTTGATCCTGATGAACAGTGATTACAAGAGGATGAACTGGTTTGTTATCATGGCGGGAATCGTGATCCTGGCCGGACATTACCTGGATGTTTTCAATATGGTAACACCCGGCACGGTTGGAGACCAGTGGTTTATAGGTATTCCGGAACTGGGAGCCCTTTGCTTTTTTGCTGGAGCCTTTATTCTATGGGTCTTCAGGGCCCTGACCAAGGTGCCCCTGCAACCCAAAAGGAATCCGTTCATAGAGGAGAGCAGGCATTTTCACTATTAATGATATAGTAACTTATTTAGTTTAAATAATGACTACATTACTTACGATACTTGTTTTAATCTTAGTGGCCATCGCGATCTGGCAGATGACCAAGATCTTTGAATTATCTCAGATTAAAGCAGATACGTCCCAGGTAGCTAACGATAAGGACAACAAGTACAATGGGTACCTCATGTTCGCCTTCCTGATCTTTATCTACGGGATCACCATTTTTAGTTTCTGGAAGTACTCCAAGGTATTGCTTCCCGAGGCGGCTTCCTCCCATGGAACAGACTATGATGACCTCATGCTCTGGTCTTTCCTGATCATCTTTTTTGTTCAGACCGTCACCCAGGCCCTGCTTCACTATTTCTCCTACAAGTATAAAGGGGAAAAAGGGAAAAGGGCGCTCTTTTATGCCGATAATGACCGTCTGGAATTCATCTGGACGATTATCCCGGTGATCGTACTGGCCGGACTTATCCTCTGGGGACTTTACACCTGGACCAATATCATGGACGTCAATGACGAGGACGATCCTCTGATCGTCGAGCTTTACGCCCAGCAGTTTAACTGGACAGCTCGTTACGGAGGAGCCGACAATGTACTGGGCGGCGCTAACGTGCGCATGATCGATATCGACCGCGCCAATGTGCTCGGCCTGGATGAATCAGATCCATATTCCGGGGATGATGTCATCGTAAAGGAATTGCACCTGCCTGTGGGCCGCAAGGTCAACTTCAGGTTCCGGTCACAGGACGTCCTGCACTCGGCCTATATGCCACACTTCAGGGCTCAGATGAACTGCGTGCCCGGGATGATCACGGAATTCTCCTTCACCCCGACCATTACCACAGATGAGATGCGCCTTAACCCGGATGTTGTAGACAAGGTGAAAAGGACCAATGCCATCAGGGCTGAGCGGGCGGCAAACGGTGAGCCCAATTCTGAACCCTGGGAATTTGACTACGTATTGCTCTGCAACAAGATCTGCGGAAAATCGCATTACAATATGCAGATGAAGATCATCGTGGAGTCTGAGGAAGAATACAATGCATGGATGGAAAGTCAACAGACCTTCTCCCAGCTAATGGCATCCATGAATTAAATAAAAAAGAAAGCTAGAAAAGAAAATTAATAAAAATTAAACAAGATTATGTCTGCTACAGCACAAGCACATGCACACGTTGATGATCACGCTCACGATCATGGACATCATCACAAAGAGACTTTTGTCACCAAATATATTTTTAGCCAGGATCACAAAATGATCTCAAAACAGTACCTGATCACCGGTTTGATCATGGGGATCATAGGTATCGCCATGTCGCTCCTCTTCAGGTTGCAACTGGCGTGGCCGGGGGAATCCTTTCCCATCTTTGAGGCCCTGCTGGGAAAATGGGCCCCTGAAGGAGTCATGGATGCCGATATCTATCTGGCACTGGTGACCATTCATGGAACGATCATGGTATTCTTCGTGCTGACTGCCGGGCTCAGTGGTACCTTTAGTAACCTGCTGATCCCTTTACAGATCGGAGCCCGGGATATGGCTTCAGGCTTTTTGAACATGGTCTCTTACTGGTTGTTCTTTACTTCCAGTGTGATCATGGTGATTTCCCTTTTTGTGGAAGCCGGCCCTGCCGCTGCAGGATGGACTATCTATCCTCCTCTGAGTGCATTGCCAATGGCCCAACCCGGATCGGGTATGGGAATGACCCTTTGGCTGGTATCCATGGCGATCTTTATCGCCTCTTCCCTCCTGGGATCCCTGAACTATATCGTGACGGTGATCAACCTCCGGACTAAGGGAATGTCAATGACCAGGCTGCCCCTGACTATATGGGCCTTCTTTGTGACCGCCATCATCGGGGTGATCTCATTTCCGGTACTGCTTTCTGCGGCGCTGCTCCTGATCATGGATAGAAGCTTTGGAACATCATTCTTCCTTTCTGATATCTTTATTCAGGGAGAAGTACTGCACTACCAGGGAGGTTCCCCGGTTCTCTATGAGCACCTGTTCTGGTTCCTCGGACACCCTGAAGTATATATCGTTTTATTGCCTGCCCTCGGGATCACCTCTGAGGTGATGTCGACCAACGCCAGAAAGCCCATCTTTGGTTACAGGGCGATGGTGGCCTCTATCCTGGCCATCGCCTTCCTGTCTACCATTGTTTGGGGGCACCATATGTTTATCTCCGGGATGAACCCATTCCTGGGATCTGTCTTTACGTTTACTACCCTTCTGATAGCCATACCATCGGCGGTGAAGGCGTTCAACTATATCACCACGCTCTGGAAAGGTAATCTGCAGATGAATCCGGCCATGTTGTTTTCCATCGGCCTGGTTTCTACGTTTATCACTGGGGGTCTTACCGGTATCATCCTGGGGGACAGCACGCTCGACATTAACGTACACGATACGTATTTTGTGGTAGCCCACTTCCACCTTGTGATGGGAATTTCCGCGCTTTACGGTCTCTTTGCCGGGGTGTACCATTGGTTCCCGAAAATGTTCAAGCGCATGATGAACAAGAACCTGGGATATGTGCATTTCTGGGTGACCGCGATCTGTGCCTACGGGGTATTTTTCCCCATGCACTTTGTGGGAATGGCCGGAGTACCTAGGAGGTACTACCAAAACACTGCCTTCCCTATGTTTGATGAATTGACGGACGTGAACATCCTCATTACCGTTTTCGCCCTTATCGCAGGTGCTGCTCAGCTGGTATTCCTTTACAACTTTGTACACAGCATGTTCTACGGGAAACCCACTACTCAGAACCCATGGAATTCCAATACGCTTGAATGGACTGCTCCTATCGAGCACTTCCACGGCAACTGGGAAGGAGAGATTCCTCACGTACACCGCTGGGCCTATGATTACAGCAAAACCCTCCCTAATGGGGATTATGTGATCAAAGGGCAGGATTTTGTTCCTCAGAATGTGCCCTTGCATAAAGATGAGGAAGAGCTCACCCACTAAGGTGGATGCTATCAAAACTACAAACCCATCCATCGGATGGGTTTTTTGTTTCCTGCCTGTCTCCGGGCTTTTGAATCCAATAGGATAAATTGTAATATCTTTAATTCTGAAATAATGAATGTGCTCCTATGAAAAATATATTGAGATGTCTGGCAATTCTATTTCTGTGTTATGCAGTTGGAGTAAACGCCCAGCGCAAACCCAGGATCAAGGGAAACCGGGACGTGACCCAAGTGGTGGAATCCCTTCCTCCCTTTTCCAGGCTGGAGCTTATTGACGACCTGGAGATAGTCCTTAAGAGGTCAGCAGAAGAAGGCTTT
>CBDTYO010000339.1:0-4558 GCA_965364615.1 uncultured Bacteroidia bacterium | reverse complement strand
AATACGCGCAGCAGCAAAATCTATAAATTACTGGTTATCTTTCTGTTAGACGTCCAAAACTACAGGGAAGGGTCCTGTCCTGTACGTCTGGTCGATCGGTATGGTCCAGTTCTGTTCCTTTGTATGCATGAATACAAAGAAAACCAGGATTATCATTATAACTGTTGCTGCAGCCATTGCTTTTGTAGCAACAGTTTTTCTACACTGCTTTCTTATATCTGAGGGTGAATATCGGATGGCAAAAACCGTGGACCAGGATCCCTCTCTTCCACACATAAGAATTGGTGAAGTTCTCTTTCATGCAGAAACTTTCGGGCACGATACCTGTCAGCCGGTGATCGTGTTGCATGACGGGCCCGGTTTTGATTACCGTTCGCTTCTTTATCTGAAAGAACTGTCAGATGAGTATTATATGATTTTCTACGACAGAAGGGGAACTGGCCTTTCCGCCCGGGTTACTATTGAGGAACTGACCCCAGATACTATGCTGAATGATCTCCTGAATGTCAAAAGCTATTATGCAGGCGAGGGACCTGTTCACCTGGTGGGACAAGGTTGGGCTGGAGAACTTGCAAAATTATTCAATGCATCCTACCCCGACCAGGTTGTGAATATAGTCTTGCTCAACCCCCGGCCTTCATCCGGAAAAACCAAACGGGGATTTTATTATTTTCGGGATCTCGGGATGTGCTGGTTCAGATCCCTTCATGTCCGTGAACCAGATCCCCTAGCTGCAAGAGACTATCTCTACTCAAAAAAGGTCACATATTCAGTTTTAGAAGGGGTACAAGATACTTCCAGTTATTTCTGGCGCTGCAGTTCACAGGCCAGTAAAGCTTTTACCGGAAAGGTATTCATCGATGCAAACCTGCATCAGATACCTATTCATTTTCATGATATTCCGATGGGCGATCCTGAAAAAAATATCCAGGCAATTCGTAATTACTTAAACAATTAACCATAGCTATGAAAATTGTTGTTCTGAACGGTAGTCCGAAAGGAAAGTACAGCATCACACTCCAGTACGTGAATTTCCTTGAAAAGCAATTTAAGCAGCATAAATTCACCATGCTGAACATCTCTCAGCAGATTAATAAGATCGAAAAGGATGCACCCTTTTTCAACGAAATCATCCGTACAATTGATGAGGCTGATCTTGTAATCTGGTCCTTCGGTTTATGGGTATTAGCCGTGCCAGCTCAGTATATGAGGTTCATCGAATTGATTTCTGAGCGCGGGGTCGGGCACGCATTCCGTAATAAATACAGTGCTGTCATTTCCACTTCTATCCAGTTTTATGATCATACAGCGCACAATTACATGAGAGGGGTATGCGAAGACCTGGAAATGAAATTCTTGGAATCCATGTCCTTTTACATCCTCGATTTCATGAAGGAGGAGAAACGACAGGACCTGACTGTGTTTTTCGAAAACCTGATACACTCAGTGGAAAATAAAGCTCAGACCAACAAGCATTTTGCATCCCTCAGATTCAAGGAATTTTCATACCAACCAGGGGAAGCTTCCGGAAAGATTGAGACAAATAAAAAAGTACTGGTGATCTCAGATCAATCGGATCCGGATACTAATCTGGGAAAAATGCTCCAAAGGTTTAGAGGTTCATTCCTGAATGAACCTGAGCTAATCGATCTAAACAACCTGGATATCAAGGGAGCATGCATAGGGTGCATGACCTGCGGTTATAACAATAAATGCCACTATAAGGATGGATTTGAAGACTTCTATAATTCACAAGTCAGGGAAGCAGATATCCTGATCTTTGCTGGAGAGATGAAGGGACGCTACCTCTCCTCAACATGGAAAACTTTCTTCGACAGGGCCTTTTTCTGGAACCATACTCCCACCCTGGTAAAGAAACAAATAGCATACATCATCTCCGGTCCCATCAGCCAGAATTCAAACCTGGCACAGATCCTGGAGGGTAATGTCACTGCCAGGCAGTTCGCAAACCTGGTGGATATTATATCTGATGAGCAGGTGAACTCCGAGACCCTGGATGGCAATTTGCAGCGGCTTGCAGAGCAGTCTGTATACTTTGCAGAGAAGCATTTCGTCCGTCCGGCCAATTTCCTGAGAGTTGGTGGCCATAAGATATTCCGGGATGAGATATTCGGTCACATCAGGAGTGTCTGGCAGGCCGATCACAGATTCTATAAGAGGAACGGGATGTATGACTTCGAACAGAAAAAGACCGGGCTTAGAATCATAAATTTTTTCCTTCTTGCTGCCTGCAGGATCCCATCTTTCCGGAAAAAGTACTATTCGAACATAAAGAAATTTCCGGCTCAGCGCTTTGGAAAGGTAATGGACAAGTTATTCCCTGCAATTCCTTCCTCATGAAACTCAATAGGCAAAAACTCAGGGTGCTTATGCTCCTTATGTCATTCTCTGCCTTTCCGGTGACCATCCTTTACCTTTCACCAGGGCCACCGCTAATGAGCCTGAAGGCAGGGGTGATCAATCTCAGTGTAGTGGTAATATTTTCCATTTTTCTCTCCGGTTTCATATTTCGTCGGGCATTCTGCGGGTGGATCTGTCCAGGGGGAGGATGCCAGCTTGTGGCCAGCGAGATCAATCAGGACAAGATAAAAAAGAAAAAACGGGACTGGCTGCGCATCATCCTGATCTCCATCTGGATCTTGATGATGGTTTGGACCGTATTATTCAGAGCCGGTTTCCCGGAGTTTGACCCGAGACACCCGGGAGCTGGGAAATTCGCCCAGTCGGAAATCCGTTTTTATCTCCCCTATATTCCTACAGTGATATTTATGATCCTTTTTGTTTTCATCTTCGGGAGAAGGGGTTTCTGTCACCGGGGATGTTGGATCTATCCGCTGCTGGCCACCAGCGCGAAAATTGGCAGAAAAATAAAAATTCCGAGTCTGCACGTGGAGGTCAGTAGAAAAACGGAATGCAATGGTTGCGGGCTTTGCACGAAGTATTGCTCCATGAGCATTGATGTCCGGACACACGTAAAGGAAATGAAAGCCCTTCCAAACCACTGTATCCAGTGCGGCCTGTGTGTGGACCACTGCAAGCAGGAGGTGCTGAGCTTAGTCTTTGGCTTGCCGGAAAGCTTTGTAAACACTGTGAAATCTTAAACACAATATGCCATGAAACACCACCTGCCGATAATTGCATTATCGACCCTTATAAGCTGCTTTGCTTATGCACAGGCCCCGGAAAGCGGGCTTCTGGAAAGATCTCAGATTGATGAAAAATACAAATGGGATACTCAGGATGTCTATCCCGATGTTGAGGCCTGGGAGGTGGATTACCTTGTGGTAGAGGAAATGCTCCCCACCTATGATACTTTCCGGGGAACTCTGGGAGATGCCGGACGGCTTCTGTCCTGCCTTCGGTTTGATGAGGAATTAATGAAGAAGCGGGAAAGGCTGTGGCTCTATGCAAAGCTGCACCGTGATGTTGAGATGCAGAACACCCTTTACAGTGAGATGTGGGCAAAGCAGGGCGTCCTGACCACTTCACATCAGGTAGCCCGTTCATTTATCGAGTCCGATATCATCTCCCTTCCAGCCGGAAGGCTTGAAAGAATGATGATTGAAGAGCCAGATTTGCGGTCCTATGCTCACTATTTGGAGGTGCTGCAATCAAAAAGACCACATACCCTTCCATCCGATAAAGAGGATCTGTTGTCATCTGTCGCAGGGATCCTTGCTTATCCCTATTCTGTTTTCGGAAATCTTGTATATGCAGAGTTGCCATTCCCGGTGATCAGGGATGAGCAGGGAAACGATATGATGCTGAATCGCACCAATTCCTGGAGAGCGCGTTCCTCAATTAACAGGAATGTACGCAGGACAGGGTACCAGGAATATTACAAATCCCTGGGTAAATATCAGAGCACTCTGGTTGCCAACCTGAATGGCTATATTGTTGGGAAAGTGTTTCTCGCAAATACCCGTAATTACTCAAATGCCCTATCGGCTTCCCTTGACAGGTTTAGTATTCCTGAAGAAGTATATCACATTCTGATCGCTTCGGTGGAGAAGAACCTGCAGGTGATGCACCGGTGGATGAAAATGAAAAAAGAAATGCTTGGACTCGATACCCTGTATATTTACGATACCAGGGTAACTGCCTTCTCAGCTTCGCGTCAGAGGATTACCTGGGAAGAGGCAGAGCTTATGTGTATGAAATCACTGGAAATACTTGGAGAAGAATTCCTTGAGCCCATTCGGGAAGCCTACGAAAACAAGTGGGTCGATGCCTATCCCCATCTGGGAAAAGAAACTGGTGGATACAGTTCGGGAACGGCCGATCCTCATCCCTATGTGAAAATGAACTGGGGGGGCGAGCTGTTCGATTTTTACACCCTTGTTCATGAACTGGGACATTATGTGCATGCTGTAAAGGTTATGGAACAGCAACCTTATATTTACTGGGATTCCCCTTCTTTCATCAATGAAGTTGCTTCAACCACTGCGGAGAACATTGCCCAGTCTTTTCTGATCACCAATGCCGGGTCAAGGGATGAGAGGCTCTATCATATAGAGCAATACCTGGAAATTTTTAT
>CBDTYO010000338.1:0-4577 GCA_965364615.1 uncultured Bacteroidia bacterium | reverse complement strand
TTTCCAACCGTGTTCATCCCGACATGGGCAATGACAAGCTGATCGATATGAATGTCCGTACCGAAGTTCAGCAGGTGGTATACAATGCGATCCTGCCATAGATGCTCCATAACAGGGTTCTTTCGCCTGGACCTTTGATAATTATCATCATTTAAGGTATTATGATCTCTTAGTTTTGAGTAATTTCAAAGCCGAGCGATAATCTTTCTATGAAACCAACACACATTGAACACATCGGGATTGCTGTGAGAAGCCTGGAGGAGTCCATTCCCTATTATGAAAAGGTGCTCGGGCTGGAATGCTATGCCATCGAGGAAGTGGCGGACCAGAAAGTCAGGACCGCCTTTTTCAGGGTGGGGGATACCAAAATTGAACTGCTTGAAAGTACCGATCCGCAAGGGCCCATTGGAAAATTCATTGAAAACAAGGGTCCGGGGGTCCACCACCTGGCCTTTGCCGTGGATCATGTGGGAGAGGCATTGAAGCAAGCGGCTGATCATGGGGTCAGGCTGATCGATGAAGTGCCCCGCAAAGGGGCAGAAGGCTTGCAGATCGGATTTCTTCACCCCAAATCCACCCAGGGAGTACTCACTGAATTCTGTGGAAAGGAGTAGCAACTAAATAACACCGCTATGGCACAAACCTCACAAGCAGGAAACCGGGGAGCAAAGGTCCGATCGGACTGCCACATCCATCTGCAGGTCAGGTCCGGAGGAGGCATCGAAATTCAATTGCGAAGCAAGGTAGACCGAATGTTTGGTGACCAGATCCGGCAGCAGACAGAGGAAGTGCTGGAGTCTCTCGGAGTGCAGAATGCACTGGTGGAAATGGAAGATACAGGGGCCTTGCCCTTTGTGATTGGTGCCAGGCTCGAAGCGGCGGTCAAACAGGCAGGGTACAGGGGCAAAGCCTGGATCCCTCCCATGATTGATCAAAACAAGCACGAAAGCAGCCGGGAACGCTTCCGCTTTTCCCGCCTGTACCTTCCCGGAAATACCCCCAGCATGATGCTCAATGCAGGGATCCACAAACCCGATGGGGTGATTCTTGACCTGGAAGACTCGGTGGCACCGGAAAAGAAGGATGAAGCACGGCTGCTTGTCCGAAATGCATTGCGACAGGTCGATTTCTATGGGGCCGAGAGGATGGTCAGGATCAACCAGTTGCCCGGGGGACTGGACGACCTGGAGGAGATCGTTCCCCATCATCCCCACCTGATCCTGCTGCCCAAGTGCGAACATGCCTCCCAGCTCAGGGAGGTGGATGATCGCATTCAGGATCTCCTGAAGGCCCATGGCCAGAAGCGGGAGATTTTCCTGATGCCCATCATTGAAAGCTGCCTGGGCGTGGAAAATGCCTTTGAAATTGCCACTTCCTCAGAGCGGGTGGTGGCCATGGCCATCGGGCTGGAAGATTATACGGCAGATCTGGGGGTGAAAAGAAGTGATGAAGGAAAGGAATCGCTCTATGCGCGCACCAGGCTGGTAAACGCCTGCAAGGCAGCAGGGATTCAGCCCATCGATTCTGTCTATTCGGACGTGGCTGATATGGAAGGGCTCAAACGAAACGTGGAACTATCCAGGGCGCTGGGTTTTGAGGGCATGGGCTGCATACACCCCAGGCAGGTGCCGGTGATACAGGAGGCCTTTATGCCCGGGCAGGAGGAAATAGAAAAAGCGACGCGGATTGTGGAAGCATTCGAACAGGCCAGGGCCCGGGGTTCGGGCGTGGTGGCCCTGGGTAGCAAGATGATCGATCCACCCGTGGTCAAAAGGGCCCAAAAGACCCTGGATCTGGCCACCAAGCTGAAACAATAAAGCAATTTCATGAAAACTACAGTCAATGCCGCCGGACGCGAGGTAGTCAGTGAGTTGAACGGTGAGATGTGTGTTCCCTACCAGGGGGTGGGAAAATTCAAACCCGGGGGAAGAAAACATGCCCCCAGAATCGCCACTTGTGCCGATTACCCGCCAGATGGTGACAAGCGGGTAAAGGACCTGCAAACTGCCCTTGTCAAGGCAGGTCTCAGCGACGGGATGACCATTTCCACCCACCACCACTTCCGGAATGGCGATCTCCTGGCCAACCAGGTATTTGATGTAGCCAAAGGATTGGGGATCAAAGGGCTCAGGTGGTTTCCCTCTGCAGCTTTTCCCTGCCATGAGCACCTGATCCAGTACCTGGAAGATGGAACCATCCAGCGCATTGAGGGGAGCATGAACGGTCCCCTGGGCCGCTTTGTATCCGAAGGAGGCATGGAGGGCACCGGGGTACTGCGTTCCCATGGAGGACGCTACCAGGCCATCCAGGACGGGGAGGTGCAAATTGACATCGCCGTGATTGGTGCCCCTTCAGCAGATCCCTTTGGGAATGCCAACGGTCTTTCTGGCGATTCTGCCTGCGGATTGCTGGGTTTTGCCCTGGCCGATTCCCAGTATGCGGAAAAAGTCATTGTGGTGACCGATCATCCGGTGAATTTTCCATGCATTCCCTGGCAGATCCAGGGAAACCATGTGGACTATGTGGTGGAAGTGGAGAAACTGGGTGATCCATCGCAGATCATTTCAGGGACCACAGAGATCACCAAATCGCCCGATCGCCTGTTGCTGGCCGAACTCACCGCCAGGTTCTGTCAGGCTGCAGGAATCATCCGTGAGGGTTTCAGTTTCCAATCGGGGGCCGGCGGCACCTCCCTGGCAGTGGGTGAATATTTCAGGAAGATCATGCAACAGGAGGGGATCCGGGCACGCTTTGCCCGCGGTGGCAGCAATAAATACCTGGTCTCCATGCTTGAAGAAGGACTGGTGGACTATATTCTGGATGGACAAACCTTTGACCTGGAGGGCGTTCGGTCCATGGCAGAGAATCCGGCCCATGTATGGACCAGTCCCTTTACCAGCTATAATTACCATGGGAAAGGGAATTTTGCCGCCCTGGTGGATGTGGTGATCCTGGGGGCCACCGAAGTGGACCTGGATTTCAATGCCAATGTGGTAACCCATTCCGATGGTTACCTGCTTCATGGCATCGGAGGCTGGCAAAACTGTCTGTTCTCCAAAACGGTGATTCTCCCTGTTCCTTTGTTCAGGGACCGGGTTCCCGTGGTCAGGGAAAGGGTAACGACCCTGTGCGGACCGGGGGAGCTGATCGATGTGGTGGTCACCGAACGGGGCATTGCCATCAATCCTCGGCGTCAGGACCTGCTGGACAGTACCATGCACAGCGGATTGCCCATAGTTACCATGGAAGAGCTGAAGGCTGAAGCGGACCGGATCTGTGGCATTCCGGAGCTTCCGGAACTAAGCGATCGCGTGGTGGCAGCCATCAAGTGGGTGGACGGTACAGTCCTTGATGTGGTCAGACAGGTGAGCAAATCTTAGGCTTTTTTCTATCTTGCGTGCAACATTTCAAATAATCCCTCGTCATTGTGGCAAATACTGAGAAATCGGAGAACTATACTCCCAGGCACCTTGATCTGATCAAGAAATGCAAACGGGGAGACCGCAAAGCTCAGTTTGAGATTTACCGGCTGTATCAGGCAGCCATGTTTAACACCACCCTGCGCATTGTAGGGGATTCCGATGACGCGGAAGACGTCATGCAGGAAGCGTTCTTAAAAGCATTTGCAAAGTTGGATTCTTACCGCGGAGAGGTGAGTTTCGGAGCCTGGTTGAAGCGGATCATGATCAACAAGGCCCTGGATTTCCTCAGGTTGAAAAAAGAACAGCTTTCCCTGGAGGATGCGGGAGAGATCGGTGAGATGGTGGAAGAGGAGACCGAAGACGCAGATTACAAATATTCTGCCGATACCATCAAGAAAGCCATCCACTCCCTTCCGGAAGGATACCGGATCGTGCTCTCGCTGATTCTGCTGGAAGGCTATGACCACGAAGAAGTAAGCACGATATTGAATATCAGCAATGCCACATCAAGGACCCAGTACCACAGGGCGAAAAAGAAATTGATCGAACTGTTAAAACAAACAGAATAAGGACCATGACTGATTTTGAAAAATACATCAAAGAGCAAAGGATGCAGCTCGACTCCGACCGTCCCCGCCAGGGGCACGAAGAGCGTTTCCTACAGAAGCTGGAACGGCTTCCCGAGGCTCCGGTCAGGAAGATCCGTATCAGACATGTACTCCAGGTGGCTGCCTCCCTGGCCATCATTCTCACTTCATCCGTGCTTTTGATCAGGCCATCGGACCAGAAAGACCCAATGGCCGGTCAGGAAATTCCGGCTGCCATGATGGAGGCAGATTTCTATTACGCCTCCCAGGTGGATAGAAAGTATGACCAGATCAGGAACTTTAGCTTTGAAAACGAAGAGGAAAAGACCATACTGCTGAATGAACTGCAGGACTTTGAGACCTTCCATCAGCAATTGATGGACGATCTTGAGGCCAATCCCGACGACGAACGAGTCATCAATGCGCTGATCCGGCATTACCAGCTGAAACTGGAGGTGATGGACCAGATTATCATACAATTGGACCAAATTAAATCAGAAACATCTGAACAATATGAAAAAGAGAGTATTTGAAATGAAAAGTTTGCTCCTGTCACTGCTCCTGATTA
>CBDTYO010000337.1:0-4624 GCA_965364615.1 uncultured Bacteroidia bacterium | reverse complement strand
GTTGCTGAATAAGAGGTGCATTTACATGAATATAATGATGATGCCTTTTTACAATATAGTCGCAAAGAGCACCGGGTGTCAAACCATTCAGATATTGGGAATCCCCGTCTTCCAATACAATGAGCTCCTCGATTTCGTTTTTCAGCTGGATTAGATCTACATTAGTCTCATTACAAGCCTGTTCAAGCGTTTTATCTCCTCCACAGCAAAAATCGATTCGCCGCTGTTCGAAGAGGCGTGAAGTATTGTAATTATGCCGGACTATCCTCCCAATAGTTGTATTTGCATTGATTTCCATCGCATCGATTTTAGAATTGTTCATACAACAAATTTAACCAAAGAAAATAATAAAAGGATATAAAGGTCTTTTTATATTGATTTCCTGTACCTTTGTGAACGGAAACAGGAACTATTAAAAAAAAGCGGAATAAAACATGAAAAGAGGTGATTTTCTAAAGTTTGGCATATTCAGTGCCTCCGGTCTGCTATTACCGTCATTGCTCCAAGCCAATACCCAAACAAATACTAGTGAAATCATAGATCATAACATGATCAAGGAATTTGTTGTAGCAGGACACAATGATTTGTCAAAGGTCGAAAAAATGCTCAAGGAAGAGCCAACCCTACTATATGCCAGGCATGATTGGGGAAGTGGAGATTTTGAGGAGGCGATCGAGGGGGCTGGACACGTTGGCAATAAAGAAATTGCCGAATTTTTAATCCTCAAAGGTGCAAGAGTGAATCTTTTTGTACTTACGATGCTGGGTAAGGAGGAAATAGTTATCCCCGCATTGCAGGAGTTTCCAAGTTTAATTTACGGCAAAGGCCCGCATGGATTTTCTTTGCTTCATCATGCAAAAATGGGAGGGGACAATTCAAAACAAATAGTTAATTTCCTTATCGAGAATGGACTGGAAGAGACGCAGTTTAAAATGAAATAACTGATATAGCTCTACATCTTAAATCAATCCTTTCTTCCAGCAACTCTCGTTGTCTGACTGATTCTCCAAAAACCGGTCTTATTCTCTTTTTTCAAGGTAGCGGATTACTCGCCTGAAAACAGGCTCGTGATCCCGGTAGGGGGTGTCCTAAAAGAGAAAAACCAAACGCGTCGCGTTGTTTTCTCGTCCAGTGTCGCATTTGAAAGCAAACCTTCAATGCGCCCCTGTACTCAAAAACCACCCCGCCAGGCGGCAAGGTGGTTTTTTCTTTTGTCGGGGTAGCGGGATTTGAACCCACGACCTCGTCGTCCCGAACGACGCGCGCTACCGGGCTGCGCTATACCCCGTAAGGACCCTTGCGGGTTCCGCGGCAAAATTACAAAACTTTATGGATTAAGAAAGTGCCGGGTGCATTCCTCCATCAGCTTCTCGGCGTTGACCGGGATCACTCCCGCCTTTTCGCAGACCTGTCCACCGGCCAGGTTGGAAATGGCTGCCAGCTCAGCCGGGGGAAGACCGGCCACCAGGCACAACGCAGCCACTGCAATGACCGTGTCCCCGGCACCCGATACATCGGTGATTTCGCGTTTCATGGCAGGAACATGCACCAGTTCTCCGTCCCGGGAAGCCAGTACGCCCTGCTCACTCAGGGTGACCAGGAAGGTATCGATGTCCTGCTTCTCCTGGAAGGCCTTGACCGCCTCGGCGAGTCTGTCAATTTCGCTGATCCTGATATCCAGGCCAAGTCCTTTGGCCAGCTCCTTGAAGTTGGGCTTGAACAACTTAACTTTTCTATACAGCTCAAAACTTCTGAATTTGGGATCCACCAGGACCGGTACAGCCACCCTTTCAGAAGCACTGATTACTTCCGAAATGACACGAGGTGTCAGCACTCCCTTGTCATAATCCTGCATGATGATGGCATCGATGCCCCCACTCTCCAGCAGGCTGGAAATCAGTTCCAGAAACTGGTCCTGCACCCGCTTGTTCAGAAATATATCCATCTCTTCATCAACCCGGAGCAGGTGCTGGTTGCCGCTGATGATCCTGGTTTTCTGGGTGGTTATCCGGTGATTGTCCACCACCAGACCTATATCGGACAGGAACTGTTCCCCCATCAAGTCCAGGAACAATTTGCCCCGGTCGTCATCTCCAATCACTGAACACAGGATAGGTACGGCTCCCATGGCCTTTACATTAAGGGCCACATTGGCAGCCCCGCCCAGGCGGTTCTCCTCGATCACACCGCTGACTATGGGAACCGGAGCTTCCGGGGATACCCTTCCCACGCTTCCCCACAGGTAGGTGTCGATCATGACATCCCCGATGATCAGCACCTTCTGGTTGCGAAATCGCTTGAATAAAGACTCGAATTCTGTGGATTCAAACATGGAGTAAATTTAAACCAGGGCAAAGATAATCTTTTATACTAAAAGGGATCCACATCAATGGCGATCCGGACCGATCTGAATACTTCGTTCCCGGCCAGCTTTTCAAGCACCTCCTTCAACAGTTCCCTGGCCTTTTCGAAGGAAGCTTCCCGTTCAATCTTAAGGATGATCTGCTTGGTGAAGTAGTTGTGGGTCTTCCTCACCGGGGGATATTGGGGGCCCAGCACACGTTCTGCAAATATGTCTTTCAGCTCCCTGGCCACCAGGTCTGTGGCCCCGTCCAGAATGGATGGTATCTTATGCCGGAAGCTGATTCGTACCATCCGCTTGAAAGGGGGATAGCCAAAAAGCTGGCGCTCCTCCATCTGATCCCTGTAAAGGCCCTCATGGTCCTGGGCCAGAATGTACCTGATCACGGGATGATCGGGGTCCATGGTCTGGATGATGACCTTTCCCCGGATCTTCCTTCTTCCGGCCCTGCCGCTCACCTGTGAAATCAACTGGTAGCTTCTTTCAAAGGCCCTGAAATCGGGAAAGTATAGCATCTGATCTGCATCCAACACCCCCACCAGACTCACATGGCTGAAGTCGAGCCCCTTGGAGAGCATCTGGGTGCCGATGAGCACATCCAGCTTTCCTTCCTCGAAGTTTCGGATCATTTTGCTGGTCCTCACCAGCGAACGGGTGGTATCTGTATCGAGCCGGCCCACACGAATCCCTTCAAAGACCAGGGGCAGCTCGTCTTCAATCTTCTCCGTACCAAACCCCTTCATGCTCATGTGTGTATCCCCGCAGGAAGGGCAGGCTGACGGCATGTTCTCTTTGTGCCCGCAATAATGGCACTCCAGTTTCCCGCTGATGCGGTGATAGGTCAGGCTCACATCGCAGCGCCTGCACCTGGGAATGTGTCCGCATTCGTTGCATACGATTTAATGCGAGTAACCCCTTCGGTTCTGGAAAAGAATGATCTGTTCCCCCCGGCCGAGGGCTTCCCGGATCGCCTGAACCAATGCCGGAGTGAAATGGGACACCATCTGTTTCCGCTTGATGGCCTCTTTGATATTGGCCACCACCATCTCCGGGGCCTCCACATGACCAAAGCGGTTTTCAAGTTTCACATAGCCAAACTTATCGTTCCTGGCATTGTAAAGCGATTCAAAGGAGGGGGTGGCTGTGCCCATCAGCACCCTGGCATTGTGGAAAAGGGCCAGCACCTGTGCCGTGTCCCTGGCATGGTAACGGGGGGCCGGATCATGTTGTTTGTAGGTGGTTTCATGCTCCTCGTCGATGAGGATCATCCCCAGCTTCCTGAACGGCAGGAAGATGGCTGATCTGACCCCGATCACCACGCTGTATGTGGGATCGTCGGTGAGTCCCAGCAGGTTTCGGTACACATGCACCCGTTCCGAATCGCTGTACCTGGAGTGGTATACCCCTACCCTGTGACCGAACACCTGCCGGATGCGGCCAATGATCTGGGTGGTCAGGGCAATCTCGGGCAACAGGTAAAGGACCTGCTTGCCCTGGTCCAGCATCTCCCTGATCAGGTGAATGTAAAGTTCGGTCTTTCCGCTTGAGGTAACTCCGTGCAACAAGACGGTCTGCTGACTGGCGAATTGTTCCCTGATCATTGTAAGTGCTGCCTTTTGCTCTTTGTTCAGGGAATGTATGGGCTGACCATCCAGGTCAGGATCCTGCTCCTGTCCCAGTTCCTCTTTCTCAAACTGCTCCAATACTCCCTTTTTAAGCAGGGAGCGCAGGGCCCCTGATGCCCCGGGTTTGTTGGCCACTTCTCTCCTCCTCACAGAGAGCGCCTGTGGTATCTGCGTGGTGCCCGTCAGATCCAGGATCCGTTCCACCAGCTCCCGCTGTTTTGGAGCCCGAGCCAGTTGATCTAGCAAGCCATGAAGGGCCTGTTCGCTTCGGTAGGGCTCGGCGAACCGAAGATAGGAGATGGTTTTGGGAGACACGGTGTAGCGGACAAACTCATTGACCTCCACTGCTCCCAAATCCACCAGGTGTTTCAGGATGGTCATGGGATTCCTGGATATGCCTGACAACTGCAGCTCGCCCAGGCTCAGTTCTCCCTCGTCCTTCACCACCTCCAGCAGGAGCCGTTCATAGGAGTCCAGTACCCCTTCATCCTCATAGCAAGGATTGAATTGCACCTTGGATTCACTTTCTGGACGCAGGCCGGAAGGCAGTGCCGCCCTCATGACTTCCCCCGGACTGCACATGTAATAGGAAGACATCCAGTCCCATAACTGGAGCTGCTCTTCTCCCACCACAGGA
>CBDTYO010000336.1:0-4665 GCA_965364615.1 uncultured Bacteroidia bacterium | reverse complement strand
TAAAAGGCATGGGCGGGAGCATGGGGTATGCCGCAGGCTTCAAAGAGGTATTTTTGTCCCAGCTTATCGTCAAAGTGCCATACGCTGTGAAAATCGGGGAATACTTTCTTGCCCGAAGCCTGAACGGAATACAGCAGTTGTTTGGCGAACTTGGTGGCTTTGGGACTTTTATGGCTGAAATGCCACATCAGCGCATCGCAATCCGATAACTGATCGATGATATCGTTGCGGTAGCAATCCACCAGTTTGTAGTCAATGCCCTTGGAGTCACAATAAGGGATCCAGAGGTCACTGAAGTATCCTTCGGTTTTGTGTATTCCGATTTTCATCGTGCTGCAATAAACATGTTTATTTAGGCATCCATCAATGCTCCCAGCTCTTCAGTGGTCATGAATTCCACATCGGGCCAGTGCTTTACAATATCTTTCAGGAGTGTGGAAAGTTGGTTCAGCCCCCGGTCCCTGTTTTCCGGATACAGGGCACCCACAAAACTGACCCGGTGGCTGCTGATGATGGCAGGTTTGTTCCAGCGAAAGGCCGAATGGATTTGTTGCATGCAGGTATCCACCCAGTCGATCCCTTCCTTGCTGGGCTCAAACACAGCGTTGCGAATGATGTAGCGTATACCATGCTTGTCCCTTTGCCCGTGATAGTGGTACCTTTTTCTTGTATTCCGGATCCCAAGGGCTTCGACCTGGACCTTGGACGTGGACCTGTATTTTATCCCGTGGGCCGCCAGGGCCCGGTTCAGGGAGTTATTGAAGACGCCGTTGGGAGGCACAAAAAAGAGGGCCCGGTAACCGAATAACTCTTCGAAAAGACGCAGGCCATCTTCGATCACCTCTTCCATGTAGGTCAGATCCTCCCCGCGGCCCGGCAAGAATGCCGCCAGGTAATCCGCCCCGGGATCCGTCACCGGGATATAGCCCCAAAATTCTTCTTCAAAGGACAACAAGGCATGTTCGTTGCCCGCCTGCAGGGCCCTCATCCAGATGGGCACATTCAGGTGTTCCCTTCCGTGCATCTGGGGAACAAAAAGTTTTTTCTCCATGCCCTCCTTCCAAAGGGTAAAAGCATCTTCGCATCCTGGAAAGCGTTTCAGGGTCTCGGTAAAGGGCTCGTAATGGTATTCACTGAATCCGGAGTCCTTGATCTTCTGAAAATCAGGATTGGCCACGATGACTACAGGAGTCATAACAGCCGGGTTTCCCCTGCTGTCTTTCACCGAAGAGAGGACTTCGTAAAGGCGCTCCAGATCCTGGCTGGTAGCCAGTGCATCGTAGCGGTTAAAACGCTCCGCTTCACCATGGGGATTCCTCAGCCTGATCCCCGCCTCATCAAGGCGCCTGAAGGCCTCTGTGGATCCCATGCGAATGGTGCCCCAGTCGTCTGACTCAATCACTACAATGCGTCGTTTGGTTTTCCATTCGGGAATATTTGATAGTCCTTTTAGGATTGCTTTTGCAGATGCCATGTTCATTCGTACTTTTCTAGTTTCTTGCGCCCTTGTCTGTGCCTGATATAAGATTTTCCAGTATGGACCCACAAAGATCAAATTGTCCGTCGTACCAATTCATGTCCCGGTCCCAATACCCTACGCAGGATTCAAAGGCATCCATCAGCGTTCCGTAGCTGATTTCCAGAAGCAGGGGCTGGCCGTCCAGAAAGACAAAATCATATACCAGGGATTGTACCTGCAGCTTCTCGCTTATGTCGAATGCCAGCTTCACAGCATCCTCGCTGATATGTTCTTTCTCGTAAAGGTAGTCCTGGCTTCCCGATGCCCTGAAGTCGTTTTTCCGCACCAGCCTTTTTTTTGCGTAAGCCTTATCCCCCACCAGATACACGCGTATATCATGGTCCATGCCCGGTACGAAATCCTGAAAATAGACATAGCCTTTTTCCCTTCCGGTGAGCCTGGCATATTCCGTGGGCCAGAACAGACGTACCACTCCCTTGATCACTTCCTTCCAGGAAGCCTTCCCCAGGCGATACTTCCTGAACCGCTCCATCAGGCTTTTCCAGCTTTGATACTGCTTAAAACCCCTGCCAAAAGCCTTTCGGATCAGTCGGACTGCATGCCGGTGTGTTTTCACCAGCTTCACATTCGATGAGGAGGCCCCGTTGCGAAGCTTGAATACCTTTGGATAGCTTGTTTCCCTGGCCCAACCGAGGGCATCCTTTTTCCCATAGAAGGCATGAGCACGGGGATGGGGAATGCCTTTGGCTTCAAACAGATACTTCTGTCCCACCTTGTCGTCAAAATGCCAGACCGTGGAGAAATCGGGATATACCTTTTTTCCTGAGGCCTGGACGGAATACAACAGCCCTTTGGCAAACTTGCTGGCCCTGGCGCTTTTGTGGTTAAAATGCCACATCAGTACGTCACAATCCGACAACTGGTCTATGATATCGCTCTGGTAGCAATCCACCAGTTTGTAGTCGATGTCCTTTGATTCACAGTATCTGATCCACTCGTCACTGTAGAATCCCTTTGTATGATGAATCCCTATCTTCATTGAAATCAAACGTGAAAAACCCTTCCCTGTTCACTTAATCAGTTAAATAATGCTTCGGCCAGTGCCAGGCCAGGGTCGAGCAGGGGCAATCCGGCTCCCGGAGTAAACAGCCAGGCACTCATGCTATCGGCTCCTATCCGCATTTGAATGGCTGTATACAAGAGCAACGGTAACAGTCCCGCCAGGGCCAGGAAGCTGAACCTTTTTTCTTCCCGGTTCCTGAAATAGAAGAATACATACACCGTGGCAAACAGGATGAAAACGGTTTGCATCCTCATCCCGAAATCGGGAAGCGTACGCCCGAGATTGACCAGGGTAAATACCAGGAGCAGGTAGCTGTACCAGTTTTCTTCCAGCTTGCCCCGCATGGTTTTCCGTTTAAACAACCGGATAAACACGATCATGGCGATGAAAAAATACCAGATCATATCGTTGCTTAAAAGGATATACCAGGCATTGCTCGAATACCAGTCCTGGTAGATCAAAGTATGTGATTCGCTGGTATAACCCTCTACCCTGGAGGCAATTCCCCCTCCAAAAATCCTGGCTGTCACATCCAGGATGGGATTGACTACGGTGGAAAAAAAGAAAGAGCCGATGGCCAGGACCGTATAAATGAGATTGCGGTTGCCGGCAAAATACCAGACTATGAGCAACACGTTCAGGGACAGAAAACTCCAGTGCATCAGACAGGAAGTCAGGGCCCATAGCAGGTATTTGGCCTTTCGGGTGGAGATCACCAGATAGGCGCCATAGAAAAACATCCAGGCCGCGATCCACATCCTCAGGACCGAGAGCGAGGAGATGGGAATGACAAAGAGGAAAAAAACCAGGAAGATCCAGGCATTGATGTTCGGGCTTTTCCTGTATTCTTCGTACAATAGATTGAAAGAACGAAGGTAAAAAAACGCAAAGATGGCGGCGAAAAGGGCAAAATAGATATGCTGGTTCGTGGTAATGCGGGAAAGCAGGAAGGCCAGCATGGGTTCAATAAAATCCACGGAGGCACTGAAAGAATAATAACCGCTGACGGCCCTGTAAAATTCCCGGAAAGGCAGGGTGCCGAAAAACCGGAAGGTTTCCACATAGCGGTAAGAGTCCATGATATCCGAATCGGAGACCATGGTCAGTCCGAAGTACACCAGGTAGAAGAATACCACCGTTTTTGATTCCCTGCGTGTATAGTCAGACACCGCGAAGAGAAAGGCCAGAAAAGGCCAGACAATAAATAAGATCAGGTAGCTCTTGCCCAGGGAAGCAGGAAGATGAATGCCTTTATATGTGCGGATATTATCCATCGTCACGCTTCGAACTAGGCTCCCCGGGGAGCACTTTTTTCCGGGATGCAATGCTCTTCCAGATAGAAATCAGGGTGGAGCGGGTTTCCTTTCTCACCAGGGTGAGGAGGGTATAAATGACAAAAAAGAAACCGGCAATCAGCAGGTGGTAGAAGGTCCCCTGGAATGGCAGAAAGCGCAGCAGGGCATAGGACAGGGCTCCTGAGGTAAAGGCAGAAAGCAGGGGCCACAATATGGTGAGAAAGAACATCCTGGCTTTTACAAAGGTCCCTCTGAAACTCATGATGACCATGGGGATCAATACCAGGAAACTCGACACCGTATAGGCGATGGCTATGCCATTGACTCCAAAAGGGGAACCCGCCACAAAAGAAAGGGACTGGATGGCCGATGTGGCCATCAATAGTTGCATGTACTTTTTCGAATACCCGTGACTCAGCAGGGCCAGGCCAGGCAAAAACGAAGCACTGACAAATATCCCGCCAATGGCCAGAATTCGGAAAATAGGGATGGCCTCCAGCCATTGGGCCCCAAGTACAAAGGGGATCAGGAAATCACTTTCCATGAAACAGTAAACAGCCACGGGAAGCGCAAGCGATATGCTGATATCCAGCAACTTATTGAAATAACTACGGTATCGTTCCGGCTCGTTCTTTAAGGAACTGAGTACCGGCAGCGAAAGGCTGGCGAGCGGGAGTGTGATCTGGGACAGGGGCTGCATCAGGAGCTGGTAAGATTGTCTGTACAGTCCCAGGGGAGCAGCACCATAGAGCTTGCCAATCAATATTTTGTCCAGGTTCCGGGCCAGGTAGGCCAGCAAATGTCCGGTGGTGAGGTGTCCCCCGAAT
>CBDTYO010000335.1:0-4675 GCA_965364615.1 uncultured Bacteroidia bacterium | reverse complement strand
AAGGGAACCCGCTGGTCTGCCCGTTGCGATGCTCCCGTGAAGAAGGGAGCTTGGGTCACCATCCAGAGCAAGGAAAGCCTCATCCTCACCGTCAAACCCTCTTAATGCCTTGCTTGAGTTATGCAAAGCCTCCTCACATCCTGACATTATTACTTTCTTAAACATTGCAACATGGAAATGAACGCACTAACCCTCGTATATGCCGGATTGATCCTTCTGGCACTGATCCTTCTTCTGTCCTCCATCAAGGTGGTTCCTCAACGCAGCGCATACATTGTGGAAAGGCTTGGCAAATACCGCGCGACCCTGGTGGCAGGGTTCAACATCATCATTCCCTTCATCGATAAGGTCAGGTATCGTCATACGCTCAAGGAGCAGGCCATTGACGTGGCTTCCCAGATCTGCATCACCAAGGATAATATCTCGGTGGAAGTGGATGGGATCCTGTACCTCCAGGTCATCGATGCCATGAAGGCTTCCTACGGGATCGATAATTATCAGTTTGCCTCCATCCAGATTGCGCAGACCACCATGCGGAGCATCATCGGCAAACTGGAGCTTGATAAAACTTTTGAAGAAAGGGAGACCATCAACAACAGCATTGTTTCCGCCGTGGACAAGGCCAGTGATCCCTGGGGGGTGAAGGTCACCCGGTATGAGGTCAAGAACATTATTCCTCCCCAGAGCATCAAAGATGCCATGGAGAAGCAAATGCGGGCAGAAAGGGAGAAACGTGCAGTCATCGCCGAATCGGAAGGAGAAAAGCAAGCCAAAATCAATGTGGCGGAAGGATCCAAGCAGGAGGCCATCAAAGAATCGGAAGGGGAAATGCAGAAACGGATCAATGAGGCCACTGGAAGAGCCTCTGAGATTGAGCAGGTGGCCACAGCCACGGCCAATGGAATCAGGGCCATTGCCCTGGCCATCAATGAAAAAGGTGGCAAGGACGCGGTGAACCTCAGGATCGCAGAGCAATACCTTCTGGAATTCGGAAAGCTCGCCAAGGAATCCAATACCATGATCATGCCTTCCAACCTGGCCGATATTTCAAGCATCATTGCCACGGCCACCAAGGTATTTGATGCCACCAAAGAATAACCCTGGCAGTTTTTTCTGGCCGGAGTTTTATAATTATAATTATAGTTATACTTTTGTGTCCTTGAAACGAAAAGAGAATTTGAGGAGTTCGAGGTATGGGCAGAAGTTGGTTTAGGTTAATTGCATTGGTTTCAATGATCTTGGTACTTTCTGCAGGTACCATTTATATTTCCCGGGGAACGCTCCCCATGGCGGAACTGCCTGTTACAGAAGTTCCTGAAGTGTTCGCGGAGGAACGAAACTCCCTCCCGGCACTGCCCGCATTCAGGGATTTTATACTTTTTCTGGACCAGGAACTTGACAGCACATCTACAGTGGGTGCAGCCTATACCATCGTGCATCAAGGGGAGGTCGTGTATACGGACACCTACGGTGAGAGGAACCTCGAGAGCCATCAACCGGTGGATGAGCATACCCTCTTCAGGCTTGCCTCGGTGTCCAAAGGTTTTGCCGGTGTATTGGCCACCCTGCTGGAGAAGGATGGTGTATTCTCCCTGGATGACCGTGTGGTGGATCACTATCCCGGTTTCGTCCTGAAGGATTCCCTCAGCACGGCAGATCTGACCATCCGTCATCTCCTGAGCCATACCTCGGGCCTGGTGCCCTATGCATTTGACAACCTGGTGGAGGCAGGGCAGGATCTGTACACGATTGTTGAACGCCTGGATGAGGTGGACATCTCGGCTCCTCCCGGCGAACTGTACGGTTACCAGAATGTGATGTTCAGTTTGCTCGATCCCATCGCCAGGCGGTCCACGGGTGTTCCCTATGAAGTGCTCCTTCAAGAGAAGATCTTCAGTCCCCTGGGCATGGCGGATGCCTCAGCCGGTCCGGTGGATCTGGAAAAAAATCCCAACATGGCTTATCCCCATGTGAATTCCCGTTCGGGGTACCTGCCTCTCGATCCGCGCGAAGGGTATTACAATGTATTGCCTGCCGCGGGGGTAAATGCCAGCATCTCAGACATGGGACAGTGGTTGCTGGGACTCCTTGGCTATAAATCCCAATGGATGCCCGATGCAGTATTGGATTCCATTTCCACCCCCCTGGTCTACACCCCTCTGAAATGGAGATATACCCGGTATTGGAAGCCCTTCCGTGAACGGCACTACAGCCTGGGCTGGAGGATTTATCATTACCAGGGTCGTGAAATTATCTACCACGGGGGCTACATCAAAGGATATAGAGCGGAGGTGGCTTTCTGCCCCTCCGAAGATGTGGGAGTGGCCTTTTTAATGAATTCACCCAACAGCCTCGCTTCGCGGGTTGTCCCCACTTTTTTCGATCTTCTCTTCGAATAATTATAAAAATAGTTGTATTACTATAAAAATAGTTATATGTTTGTTCCATGAACGAACTGACGAAGGCCGAGCTACAGGTCATGCAATACCTCTGGGAGCTGAATAAGGGCTTCCTGAAGGACATTGTCGAAGCATTTCCTGAACCCAGGCCTGCTTATACCACCATATCCACGGTGATCCGGGTCCTGGTAAAGAAGGGATTCATAGGATACAATACCTATGGCAAGGTCCATGAATATTTTCCAAAGATCTCCCGAAAATCCTATTTCCGAAAGCATGTTAAATCGATCATCAATAAACATTTTGATGGATCGGTGGTCAGCTTTGCCTCATTTTTTACCGGCGATGATGCAGTGGACCTGGGAGAACTGGAGGAGATCAAAAATCTGATAGATCAGAAAATCAAAGACCTGAAAGGAGGCACACCATGAGCATCCTGACTTACCTGATTAAGGTCAACCTGGCTTTGGTGCTTTGTTGGGCCCTGTACTGGGTGGCTTTCAGAAAACTTACCTTTTTTCGATGGAACCGTTTTTATCTGATGGGTTCCCTTGTAATCTCTCTCCTCATGCCGCTGCTCAGACTGCAGTGGAATAATCGCATGGGGGTGGCGGCAGGTATTGGAGGAATTGACTGGGCCTATGTGGATCATCTGGCTTCCACCCCGGTGTCGTGGACGGCCCATGCAGAAGTTTGGTCCCCCATACCGGTCCTGTTGTATTTGTATGCAGCCGTGGCCCTGATCTTTCTGATCCGGAGCGGATGGAAATTCCGCCAACTTCTGAGAGGCCTGGAATCCTCCCGGAGGATCGTGAAGGGCAGGGTGAAGGTCTATGTGCAAGATCAGCGGATGGGATCCTTTACCCTGTTCCGGCGCATATACCTGGACCGGTTTTCTTATGAAAACCCCTCTTCCTATGTGCTCAGACATGAGATGGCCCATGCGGTGCAGCTGCATTCTATAGACCTTCTTTTCATGGAAATCCTGGCAGCTTTGCTGTGGTTCAATCCTTTGTTGTTCGTACTGCTGCGGTATATCAGGGAGAATCATGAATACCTGGCTGATCGCTATGCCCGGGGCGACCAAAACTCCCTGGCGGAGTACCTGGAATGTCTCAAGGCAGAGACCATCCGTCATTTTGCTCCGGTCCCCGCAAGTTATTTTAAAAGTTCCACCATCAAAAAACGAATCATCATGCTGACAAATCATACCTCTAACAAAAATCATCTTTGGCGCTATATGGGGATCCTTCCCCTTGTCGCCGTCATGCTTGTATTGTTTCATGCCCCTTCCACCCGTGGGCAGGCCCTCTCGGCCATGATCCCTGAGCTGCGGACGGGAGTCGCTTCTTCCTCTGGTCGGGCTGAAGCCGTTCCCTCGGTTTTCCCTCTCCCGGAAAAGTACAAGCAGAAAATTACCTGGGGATATGACCAGGAGGCCATACATCCCATCAGCAAAAAGAAAGCTACCCACCTGGGAATCGATGTGGCTGCACCCAAGGGCACTCCCGTAAAGGCCACGGGGGATGGAGTGGTTAGAAAAGCCGTGACTGAAAAAGGCTGGGGAAAACTGGTGGTCATCGAACATGACCAGGGCTTTACCACCTTTTACGCACACCTGGATGAAATCGGTGTAGAGCCAGGGATGAAAGTGGCTGTGGGCCAGATCATCGGAAAGGTGGGCAACACCGGCCAGTCGACAGGTCCCCACCTGCACTACGAGGTGAGAAAGAACGGAGAACATGTAAATCCTGCACATTATTATTAAATCCGGTAAACCGTAATTCGTTTTGGTTGTTATAATCACGTAAATTCGTGAGAAATATTAAAACCCGACCAGAATGAACTTTGATCTTTTAGTGATTGGCAGCGGACCAGGAGGATATGTTGCCGCCATACGAGCGTCCCAGCTTGGATTGAAAACCGCAGTGGTTGAACGCGAGTCCCTTGGCGGGATCTGTCTCAACTGGGGTTGCATTCCCACCAAGTCCTTATTGAAAAGCGCACAGGTCTATGAGTATTTCCTGCATGCCGCCGACTATGGCATCAGCATTGACGGATCCGTGGCCCCTGATTTTACAAAGGTGGTGGACCGGAGCCGGACCGTGGCCGATGGCATGAGCAAAGGAATTGAGTTCCTGTTTAAAAAGAACAAGATTGAGGTCATAAATGGTACCGGCAAACTGAAGTCTCCCGGCGTTGTTGAGGTCACAGATGAGGGAGGCAAGGTGACCGAAGTGGAGGCAAAGCACATCATCCTTGCCACCGGCGCACGG
>CBDTYO010000334.1:0-4729 GCA_965364615.1 uncultured Bacteroidia bacterium | reverse complement strand
GGAGGAACATGGCACCGAGCCCTTTGTAAAGATCGTGCCGGTGGGGCTCGATTTCGGGGACTATGTGAAGCAGAACACCTCCCTGTTCATCAATTACGGAAAACCCATCGAGATATCCGAATACTGGGAACAGTACCAGGAGAATTCGGCCCGGGGGATCAACGCGGTGAAATCGCGCCTGGGCGACGAGCTCAGTCCCCTGATGATCGATATCCAGGACGAAAAACACTACGATGCCATATATACCATCAAGGGCATTTATAACGAAACCATGCGTACCACCCTGGGCATTGAAGGGAACAGGCTCAGCGACCGTTTTGAGGCGGACAAGGCCTTTATCTGCCGGATCGAGGCCCTGATGATGACGGGTACGGAAGAACAACAAAAGGGCATGGACGAACTGGCCAGGCTGGCTGAGATGTATCAAAAAGGCCTGGACAAAATGAACCTCCGCGACTGGGTGGTGGATGTGCGGGGCTTTACCTTTGCCAGGACCCTCTGGAGATTGTTCTGGCTCTTGCTGAGCTTTCCCGTATTTCTGTATGGATTCATCAACAGTGCCATACCTTATTTTTTGCCGGTGCGCCTGGCGCGGGGGATCAAGGACCGGCAGTTCCACGCTTCGGTGAAGGCGGGACTGGGCATCCTGGTCACCTTTCCCCTGATGCATGGCTTGCAAACCCTCCTGGTGGGGATCTTTACAGGGCCCTGGTGGATCTGGGTGGCCTATATGTTCTCGTTATTTCCCACGGGTAAGTTCGCACTGGCCTGGTACGGTGCATGGAAAAAAACCATGCGCGGCAGATGGTACAGGCGCCAGCTGCGAAGAAAAAAGCAAGAAGCCTGGAAACTGGCCGAGTGGAGGACCCAGATCATTCAAAGGACCTGGAAGCTGATTGGTTAAAATGGCTGGATCGCAGTAAGGCAGGATGACTTAACTGTCCCGCAGATCGTCCAGCAGGCGCCGTTCTTTCTTGGTGGGCCTTCCTGCCCCCCGGTCCCGCTTGACAAAGAAATCGTCCTGCAGTTCCAGTTTCTGCAGTTCTTCCTCGGGGGTGATGTCCTCCACATACTGGTCCACGATCTTGGCTCCCACTCTTTTTTCGATGGGGTCCAGGATGCGGTAGCGATGGACCACCGGCATCTTCTTCACCTCGATCACATCTCCGGTGCTGACCATCCTGGAAGCCTTGACCGGGGCATCGTCCATGGTCACCCTTCCTTTTTTGCAGGCTTCGGTGGCCAGGGTGCGGGTTTTGTAGATCCGCACCGCCCACAGGTATTTGTCTATGCGTACTGATTCTGCCATGGGGCTAATTGGCGCTAACTTTGTTGACCAGCCTGTAATAGAGCGGCTTGCAGTATTTGTGGATCCAGACCATGATCAGTTCGCTTCCCCCGATCAACACGTCTTTCCGGTTCCTTTTCATGGCCCTGATCATTTGCCGGGCGCATTTCTCCGGCGTGATTCCCCTGGCCTGACCGGGATCCATCTGTCCGTGCTCCTTCCCGTTCTTTTCCAGGGCGTGGAGGCTGATGTTGGTGCGCACGCGGCCCGGACTAAAAATGGTCACCCGGATGCCTTTGCGGTGGTTCTCGGCCCATAGGCTTTTGTAGAATCCGAAAAGGGCATGCTTGGCGGCGGAGTAAGCACTTCGAAGGGGCCAGCCAAACTTCCCCGAGATGGAGCTGGTGACCCCGATGTGCCCGTAGCCGTTTTCGATCATGGCAGGAAGCAGTGCCTTGGTGAGTATGACTCCGCTGAAATAGTCTATCTCCATGATCCTGCGGTCCATCCCCACGGTGGTTTCCATGGCCTCGGCCCTGGTGGAGATGCCCCCGTTGTTCATCAGCACATCGATGCGTCCGAACCGCTCCAGCACCTGCTCTGCGGCCTGCTTCACCTCCTCCGGATTACCCAGGTTAAATACCACCGGGTATACTTCCTTGGACAGGGCAAGTAGTTCCCTGGCGACACCCTCCAACTCTGGTTTGTCATGGGAAGAAATGATGACCCGGGCCCCTTCTTCCATGAAGTGCTTGGCCAGCTGGGCCCCTATGCCCGAGGAGGCACCTGTGATCCATACGGTTTTACCCTGGTAGTTTCTCAATGTGAAAGATTTTGTGTAAAAGTAGCTGATTTCATAGAATTGCTCACATCCTGATACCAGGACATCCAAATTGTGAGCTGAAATATGAACTTAGCCTGCCTGGGCACCATTCACTTCGAGCTTGAAGCCCATGCGGTGCACATTCACGATGGAGACATTCTTATCCTCCGCCAGTTTCTTTCGCAGCCGGGCTATGTAGACATCCATGCTGCGGCCCATGAAGTAATCATTTTCTCCCCAGACATCGGTGAGTACCTTCTCGCGCTTCACCACGTTGTTGAGGTTGGAGGCCAGCATGCGCAGCACTTCGGCTTCCTTCTTGGTGAGGGAAATATTGTCGCTGGGGGTACAGAGCATGCGGTTGGGGTAATCGAAAGTAAAGTTCCCGAATGAAATGGTATCGGTAAATTCGTCGGTGACTGGTGAAGGATTGGAGCGTTTGAGCAGGGCATAGATCCTCAGGGCCAGCTCGGTGACCGTAAAGGGCTTGACAATGTAGTCGTCCCCGCCTGAACAATAGGCCAGGATCTTTTCCTTGTCGTCGTCCTTGTTGGACATGAACAGGATGGGGGTAAGGTAATCGGTTTTCCGGATGGTCTTGGCCAGGTCCAGTCCGCTCATGCCGGTAAGCATCACATCCATGAGGATGATGTCGTACTTGGCAGCCTGGAACAGTTTCAGGGCCCTGTCTCCTTTGTGCTCCAGGTCGACCCGGTAGTTCTTCAGCTCGAGGGAATCCTTGAGCATGGAGCCGAGGCGGTGGTCGTTCTCGATCAGCAGGATGGTAGGGCTTCTCACCGGCATGGTAATTTGGCATTAATCTATTTGGGTACAATCTAAATAACACCTGTTTTAACATATTGTTCACTTTTGGAATGCCCCATAATATTCTTACTTTTGCAGCCAGCAGATAACCCTTTAACTTACCATCCGGGATGTCATCGAACAGACCTATTAAATTCTTCTCCGCCAGGGCATCCACCTACCTGGCGGAAAAGATCGCCCAAAGCTTCGGAACCGAACTGGGCCGCACCAGTGTTTTTCAGTTCAGCGACGGGGAATTTCAACCCGCCTATGACGAAAGTGTGCGCGGAAATACCGTGTTTATCGTGCAGTCCACCTTTCCCCCGGGCGACAACCTGATAGAACTCTTGATGATGATCGATGCGGCCAAGCGTGCCTCGGCAGACACGGTGGTGGCAGTGATTCCCTATTTCGGCTTTGCCCGGCAGGACCGCAAGGACCGGCCACGGTCGGCCATCGGGGCCAAGCTGGTGGCCAACCTGCTTACTGCAGCGGGGGTGGACCGCATCATGACCATGGACCTGCACGCCGACCAGCTGCAGGGGTTTTTCGACGTGCCGGTCGACCACCTCTATGCTTCTGCTCTTTTTGTACCCTACATCAAGGAGCTGGGTCTCGATAACCTGGCCATTGCCGCCCCCGACATGGGCGGGACCAAGCGGGCCAATGCCTATTCCCGCTTTCTCAATGCCAGCATGGTCATTTGCTACAAGCTGCGCAAGAAACCCAACGTGGTGGAAGAGATCAAGGCCATCGGCGACATGGAAGGAAAGAACATTGTGATTGTGGACGACATGGTCGATACGGCAGGGACCATTTCCTTTGCCGCTGGCATGATGAAGAGCGAAGGGGCCAAAAGCGTGAGGGTGGTGGCCACCCATCCGGTACTTTCGGGACCGGCCTACGAACGCATCGAGCAATCGCCCATCGACGAACTGATTGTGACCGATACCATTCCCCTGAAACAGGAGAGTGAAAAGATCAAGGTCCTGTCGGTGGCAGATCATTTCGCCGAGGTGATCGACAAGGTCTACAATTTTAAATCGATCAGCGATACATATATAAGTTAAATAATTATCTTTGCAGCCGTTTTGCCACAAGAGCACAATGTTCTTTATGGCAATAGCCGCAAAGGCAGTAATTTTCCCACCGTGTGATGGGGAATTAAATATTCACTTAATTCTGAGTAGCACAAAAAATGAAAACCATTCAAATCAGCGCCGAAAAGCGCACCGAACTGGGTAAGAAATCTACCCGCGATCTGAGAAAAATCGACCATGTACCCTGTGTCATGTACGGGGGGGCAGAAGTGATCCACTTCCATGCCCACGAAAACGACTTCAGGCACCTGGTTTATACCCCCAAGGCATATATAGTGGAAGTGAACCTCGACGGTAAAAAGCACAAGGCCGTTATGCAGGAACTGCAATTCCACCCGGTCACCGACAAACTGAACCACATTGATTTTGTGGAGGTATTCGACGACAGGCCTGTGACGGTAGAAATTCCCATCGAGCTGACAGGAGCCGCCATTGGTTTGAAGGAGGGGGGAAAGCCCCGCCAGAGAAGGCGTGTTCTGAAGGTTCGCGGTCTGATCCAGCACCTGCCCGACACCCTGGAAATTGACATCACCGATGTGGGCATTGGAGATGTGATCAAGGTGGGCGATCTGTCCTATGACAACCTGGAGGTCCTCGATCCTTCACGTTCCATGGTTTATGCCGTTGTTTCCTCCCGCATTAGCAAGGGCATGGAGATGGGTGAAGCAGAGCTGGAAGCAGCGGAAGCTGCTGAAGCTGCTGAAGGGGCTGAAG
>CBDTYO010000333.1:0-4749 GCA_965364615.1 uncultured Bacteroidia bacterium | reverse complement strand
AGCAGAAAAAGCAGGGAGACCACAAAGAAGAAACCTGCAGCAAATCCGGCCCACTTGTGGGGGGTAAAGAACCCGGTACGCAGGTAATGCTGGCCCAGGAAAACGGCAAAGCCCAGCCCCAGCAGAAACACAATGAGACTCATGAATCCAAAGAGGCGAAAGGGTTTATTGTCCCGAAAGGTCCGAATGATGATTTTCAGGGTCTGCAGGCCATAGCGGAACAGGTTGGAGGCGACCCTGGATCGGCCATATTCCCGGCTGCCTTTCACATGGACAGGCACTTCCAGGAGGGTAATGTCTTTGAAGGCCAGGTCGATGAAGCTTTCCTGGGTGTAGGTGAAGTCTCCAAATAGATTGAGTCGTTGCAGGGTTTCCCGGCTGTAAGCCCTGAATCCGCAGGATACATCATAGAATTTCTGCCTGGTCAGGCGACTGATGAACCGCGACATGAATTTGTTTCCCCAGTATTTGGACCGGGGCATGTCGGGTTTGTAAGCCTTATCGATGAACCTGGAAGCGGTCACAAAATCGGCCCGGCCCTCCAGAATGGGTTGCAGCAGTTTTTCCATATCGGCCGGATCGAACTGTCCGTCCCCATCCATGTTCACCATGATGTCCACATCCATCCCCAGCACCGCCCTGACCCCGGTGCTGAAGGCAGCACCGACCCCCCTGTTGGACCGGTGGGAAATCACTGTGGCACCCTTTTGCTCAGCCACTTCGACGGTCCGGTCAGTGGATCCGTCATCCACCACTACGATGTGATCGGCAAAATCCGGAATGGCATCGATGACCTGCCCCAGCTGCTGCTCTTCATTCAGGGCAGGAATAAGCACGGCTATGGAACGCTGATTCAGCATCTCTCACAAAGAAATAAAATCTATTGCATAAACGGTAAGTTCTTGCGAACTATTGGATGGATCTCCCCGCTTTCCCTGTCTATTTTAAAATCCGGCACCTTGATGACCAGAAGATCCCGTTGATGGTACAGGGTATCCATGTGATTTCCAAAGAGATCTTCTAGTTTTTCAGTATCGCTGAAAGCACTGGTCTCCAGGAAGTTAAAAACAGGATTTGCGTGTATTCCCTTCCCCCCATCATGGTACCAGTTTTCGTTGTGGGCGTGGAAGGGGGAAGGTCTGAAAGATTTGTCAGATATGCTGTAGAGCCTCAGATTCTGCTTTGAAAGGTTCGTGGCATATTTTGCCTGCCAGTAGCCTGACAATCCATACTTCAATCCGTGTTTCGCCTTAAGATCGTCCAGGATCCGGACCGGTTCCGGATAGTGATTCACGTAGGACCGCAGGCCTTTCAGACCATCATTTCTGATTCCCCATGCCAGGAGGACCAAGAACAGCAGGAGGGTGCAGAACGTAGTGAAATACTTTTTCAACCAGGAAGGTGGGGAGATGGGGGAAAGGAGCCGGTCCATCAGGTAGAGAAAGCCCACACTCCCTATAATCAGTGCGGGATAGTTATACCGGATGTGCGAAGCACCTCTGTAATAGCCATTGATCACAGGGGTGAAAAGAACCAACAGGACAAAAAGGAGCAGGAACAGCACCAGGCTGTAAGAGGTTTCCACAGCTGGATCCAGCCTCCGGGACCAGTATGGCCTCAGATAAATGCCCAGGTACACAGGAGCACCCAGCAGAAACAATAGGGCAGCCAGTACCAGCCAGCGCTGGGTCGGGTAAATGAGGATCACATGCCCAAGGTGCCTGCCAAGGGAACGAATGGCCTCCGGAATTTCCTGGAATTGAAACATTTTTGAATGAACAGGGATGAAATCAACGAATTCGGCCCTGTCAATCATATGAAATGTGATCAAAGCCAGGAAGGTGGTCAAAAACAGCAGAGCTAACAATACCAGGTACCGCGATCTGTTTTCATTTCTCAACACCTGCAGGAAGGAGTAAACAAAGGCCGGCGCCACAAAACTCATGATGAAGAGCTTGTCGGAAATGACTGCCAGGAAGGCGATCACACCCAACAGGGAAAGTCTGGCAGCCCCTCCTTTTTTTATGTATTGAAGGGTGCAGATCAAAGCCAGCATACTGATGATAAAAGAACCCGAATGGTAACCCGAAAGAAAGAGTTGAGCAGGGATGATCAGCCCATCACCCATCAGGGCTGATAGGGGAAACAGCATGAAAGCGAAGGTGGCCAGGTAGCGTGAATTCCTGCTGAGCCCGGTATCGGCCTGAAGCAGAAAGCGATCAGTGACCAGCAGCATCAGCCATAGTTGCACCAGGCCATAGACCAGGGAAGTCAGCATGGTACCCTTGAACAGGGCCATCATGGGGAAATAGAGAAGCATCTCCGGAAAAAATGTCGGCGCACTGTTCAGGTGCCACCCTTGTAAGCCCGAATGATGTTCGAAAAGGTCCCGGTACAGGGAAGGCAGGTAGAGTGCATCGGAATTCACGAACAAGCGGATTCCCGGATGTCCGGGCAAAAGAGAATAGAACATGAGTCCGGCCACAAGCACCAGGAGTCGAAGGAGATTGATGTCTATCCGTTCCCTGTTCACCTTGTCAAAGAACGACAGATATTTTTATAAAACCTACCACCGGAATCGCTATTTTTAAAGGATGATTGCTGAAAGACTCCGGGCAGGATTGGAGAAGGTCCATGGGGCCCTGGTAAGAAATGAGGCTTGGGTGTATGCGCTATTGTTTGCGGTGGGCCTGTTGCCTGTCTGGATTTTCAAATATGTCCCCTCGCTGGATGGTCCCCAGCACCTCTACAATTCCCGGGTGATCATTGAGCTGCTGAAAGGATCGGATATATTCAGCGAATTTTTCCGCATCAATGAGGTGGTGGTGGGATACTGGACCGGGCATGTGACCCTCACCTTCTTCAACCTCTTTCTTCCAGCCTGGCTGGCAGAAAAGACCTTTCTCAGCGCCTACGTTCTGGGAGTGGTATTCTCCTTCCGCTACCTGGTAAAAAGCATCTATCCAGAAAAACAGAACCTGCTGGAGTACCTGATCTTTCCCTTTGTGTTTCACAGCTACCTTTTGATGGGCTACTACTCATTCAGCATCGCCGTGGTCTTCTTCTTCTGGGCCTTTGGCTATTACATCCGGCATCAGGATCATTTTGGGGGGAAGGAAATGATGCTTTTCGCCGGCCTTGTGCTGGGGATCTTCCTATCGCACGCTTTGGTATTCCTCTTTTTCGGGGCGGCCTTCCTGATCTATTTCTTAGCCTGCGCGATCCACTCCCTGGTGACGGGACCGCGGGAAGGGGCCTGGAAAGATCTGTTTAAGCGCCTGTGGCGCGTGGGGTTATCGGTGCTGCCGGCCCTCTTTTTCTGGGGGGTCTATATCCGCCATGTCATGAAGATCAATCCAGGGGTGGCAGCTGCCTCCTATTACAAGATGGAACTGGTGAAGTTTTTGTTGCGGATCCGACAGCTGGTGGGCTTTGACCACGAGATGGAGTCTCCGGCCTACTATGTTTTATTCGGGCTGCTGGCGCTTCTGTGCCTGCTGGCACTGTTCCAGTTCATTGGACAAAGAAAGCGGGGTGAAGGTCAGTGGCTGGAAATTTTCAACCACAGCTATGTCTGGGTATTCATTGCGCTATTGTTCCTGGTGGCCTACTTTTTTGCCCCCGACCGCATTTCAGCCGGGAACCTGACCCACAGGTTCGGACTATTCTTCTTCCTGGCCCTGCTTGTTTTCCTGGCCACCCGGCCCATGCCCAGGTGGTCCCAGGTATTGGCGCTGGTGGTGGTGTTCGGGGTATTGGGCGCCTCCAGAATGATTCATAGCATTTTCCTGGCCCAGCTCAACGAAGACATCTCGGAGATACAGGAAATGACGCCCTACCTGGAGGCAGGTTCCACCGTGGAAAGCATCAACACTTCCAGCAACTGGGTTCACAAGCACTTCTTACTCTATACAGGGGATAAAAAGGAGCTTGTGCACCTGAGAAATCCTCAGTGCGCTGGACAGTTCCCGGTGCGATGGAACGAATATTCGCTGCCGGAGTGCTACATGGGCGATGTGAGGGTGCTACCCAAATGGGCCCCCGATATAGGTGGACTGGGGCACCGGAAGGTGCAGGTCGATTACATCATCCTTTTCGATCAGAAATCGTTCCGGGAGGTGGAGGTCAGTCCCCATTGGCAGGGGATCCTGGAGGAACACTTTGCCCTAGGCGATGAGCAGGACTGGAGGCAGGTCCTCGAAAAACACTACGAGCTGGTGATGCATACCTCTCAAGAGCGGGGCGCCCTGTACAGGAAAAGTAGCCGGTGTTCGGCCTAGGTAATTCAGAATCGAGGGGACACATTCTGCCAAAACCAGATGTAACGGTTTTGTTACATCGGTCAGTCACACTGCCGGTATTCTGGGGGATCCTTATATTGCCCAAACGGCTTAATATGCATAAAATCAGCATATTAAAACCCCTTCTGGAAATCATTGAGCACGGGGCGGGATACCAGACAAGAGGCAAATGTAACATCCTTGTTACATCCTGAATCAGGGCAAACACCCACGCCCCGCGGAAAAGTGAAAAGAGAAACCATGGCAAGATCGGTGGGATTTACGCGAGCATAAAAATGGGGTGAGCTTTGCCTGAAGCCGAGAAAAGATCTCTTGCTTTATTTGGAGATGGGCATGGCAAAGCTGATCACATCCTTGCCGGTGATCTCCTTCTCGCACAGGATGATCAGCCTTTCAAGCACATTGCGGAACTCGCTACACCAGAGGACCGGCGCCGCCCATTCGGTGT
>CBDTYO010000332.1:0-4761 GCA_965364615.1 uncultured Bacteroidia bacterium | reverse complement strand
CATATGCCTGTTTTAAACCCTCCAGATTCTCACAAATCACTTTCAATCCCATGTTAGTCAAATTGGGCTGAAAACATGTTCTTTTCGGGATTGAATTTCATAACTTCGATTATCGATTCACAAGCCCATAGGTGTGAATTGATATGCGGCGCAAATCTTAAGTGAATGAAAGCATTGTATTTGGATATCTTCAATCTGGTCAGTCAAAGAGCCAGAACCTTTTTCAGAAAACACTCCCTGCCACGTTGGATGGTCTTCGCTTTTGACTCTGGAGCGGTCTTTCTTACCTTCATATTCTCCTACATCCTGAGGTTGAACTTTGAGTTGGATGGGTTCAGAATCGGACATGCCGTGAATCAGGCATTGATTGTGACAGGAGTGTATTGCGTATTTACACTGATATTTCGCTCTTTTGCCGGATTGATCAGACACACCACCATCCGTGATATTTTTAATGTGCTTCTGACCACCACTTCGGCGGTGCTTATACTGCTGGCATTCTCCATTGTGGGGGGGTCATCAGCATGGAAAGAGGTCTACATTCTTCCCAAATCGGTTTTGGTGATTCATTATGTGACCATCAACGCCTTCTTGTTCATTTCCAGAATTACTGTGAAAATGTTCTATGAGATGGTCTCAGTCAGGCCCGCCAATAAGAAAAACGTAATCATTTACGGAGCAGGGGCCCTGGGTGTGGTAGTCAGCAGGGTGATCAGCAGCGATACCGAAAATGATTACAACATCGTGGCCTTCCTGGATGAGAATAAGAAGTTGCAGCGCAAAATTCTCAGTGGTGTTCCTGTGTTCAGCCCGGAAAAACTCAGCAATGGTTTTCTCGAAAAGAACAAGGTGAAGACCATGATTTTCGCGATCAATGACATAGCTCCCTCCAAGAAGAGCGATATTTACCGTCATGCAGTGGATATGGGACTGGAGGTATTGCAGATCCCTGTGGTCTCCGACTGGCTCAATGGCACCTTCGAGGTCAAACAGCTAAAGAAAATCAGGGTGCAGGATTTGCTAAGCAGGGAACCCATCCAGCTGAATATGAAAAGGATTGCAAATGGGTTGCGTGACCGGACCATCCTGGTGACCGGTGCTGCAGGCTCCATTGGTGCTGAAATCGTGCGCCAGCTTACGCGTTTTAACGTGGGAAAATTGGTGCTGATCGACAATGCTGAAACGCCCATGTTTAACCTGGAGAATGAACTCCTGGAGCATTTTGCCCATGCCCCGGTAAGAACCATTTTGGCCGATGTGACTGACCAGGCCAGGATGGAAGGGGTGTTCAGGCAGTATCAGCCCGATTTTGTATTCCATGCAGCTGCCTACAAGCACGTGCCCCTCATGGAACAGAATCCCTATGAAGCCGTACGGGTGAATGTGGGTGGAACCACCATCCTGACCAACCTGGCAGTGAAGTACAAGGTGGAGAAGTTTGTGATGGTTTCCACCGATAAGGCAGTGAATCCCACCAATGTGATGGGCGCATCCAAGCGGACCTGCGAACAGATCCTGCGCTCCCGATCCGCATTGGAAGGGAACAAGACCCAGTTTGTTATTACCAGGTTTGGCAATGTATTGGGATCCAACGGATCCGTCATCCCCATCTTCCGCCGGCAGATTGAAGAGGGCGGACCGGTGACCGTCACCCATCCCGATATTACCCGGTACTTCATGACCATCCCCGAAGCCTGTCAGCTTGTGCTCGAGGCCGGATTCATGGGATCGGGAGGGGAGATCTTCGTCTTTGATATGGGAGAGCCGGTGAAGATCGTTGACCTGGCCAGGCAGATGATCAAATTGTCCGGTTTTGAACCTGACAAGGACATCAAGATAGAATTTACTGGCCTGAGACCGGGAGAGAAGCTCTACGAAGAGTTACTGACCGATCAGGAGAAAACCCTGCCCACCTACAACTCCAAAGTGAAGATTGCCGAAGTGGCAGATTTTGACCACGAGGCTACCCTGGCCAAAACGGTCTCATTGCTCCGTTCCTGTGAAAGATTGACAGAAGCAGAACTGGTATGCAAATTGGCCGCCATTGTGCCCGAATACAATTCCAGCAACAGCAAATACACTCCAAGCCCTTTAGTGCAAGGGAGTGAGGAAGGCTCCCTGGAACTGGAAGTATACCCGGACTAAGGGGCCCCGGAACTAATGTTTCACAAATGTTTTCACGAAGGATCCTCCAGGGGTTTCCAGCATGATCAGGTACAACCCCCGAATCAGTGGGCTTACATCGATGCTGTTGTCTGAAAGAAATCCGGACAACAGCTCCCTGCCGGAATAATCCATGATCAGGTAGGAGATCTTCCCGGAAGCAGCTGGATCTTTTTCCCATTGAATTCCCAGGGATTGTGCGACGGGATTCGGATAGAGCTGAAATCCGTGAACAGATCTCTCGCCCGCCAGGGTGGTTTGATCCACATATACCGAATGCTTCGGACTCACAAAGACACCTTCCAGCGTGCGATCGGCCGTATATGCGGTCACCTGAAACAGGCAGCTGTCTCCATCCATCAGGGGGGTATCCTTCCAGTAGCAGAAAGTATCGCGTAGCTCCACCACCACAGGCAGCCAGGTGTCCCCCTGATCTGTGCTATAGGCCAGATCGAAAAGCAAAGGACGTCCCTGGTCCGGATTCTCCACCATCCAGGTGATGGGCTCAGCCTTGTTCCAAGGCTCCTGGGGGCTTAAGATACTGAGCTGGGGAGCCTCATAGCTCTTGAGCAGTTCGGCAAAACCTTTCCCGGTGACTGCTTCACCCTTCACCGTGCCGGAAACTGAGACAGCTCCCTCAAAAAAGTAAAAAGGTAGTGTGACTTCTGAATTCTGGTGCAGGGTGGATATCAGCAGGTCCAGCTGGTTGATCTCTGAGGTGAGCCTCCACTGCCGGGCATAGCAGTTTCCCGAGCCGGGAAGACAGAACCAGGCCAGGCGCTCCAGCAAAAAATCGTGTTCCGTATACTGGGTGGACTCATCCACATACACCGAGAGATGTCTGTAGGCTTCCTGTTCCGGCAACAGGTTTTCGGGCGTGAACAGGTTCCATATATTCAGGTCCATTCCGTTGGAGAGCTGGAGAAAGAACCATTCATACTTTTCCCGGGTGTTGGGATCGAAGCTTCCGTATTGCCGGTCGATCCAGGCGGATCCGCTCACCTCCTCAATGGTTCCGTTGAAATTGAGGGTGCCTGTGACCAGGTTATCGGTAAGCGAGTAATAGTAAGTATAGGAGCTGGCTCCCTGATCAAACAATCCATCGCCTCCCGGGATCAGGGGTCGTTTTTGCAGGACGGTGCTCAGGGCGATTTCCCCGTGCTCAGCAGAGGCTGAAACTACGTATTCGAAGGGAACCCTGGTCCCGGGAGGCTCTTCCCTGTGATCCCAGGATTCAGTGATCCCATTGAACAATTGAACATCCAGGTGCAGGTGATCGAGGGCCAGGTCCTGGTAGCTTGTAACGGGTTGGGTTTCCGAAAAGAACTCCCCGGTATGGTCGTTGGTCAGGTTCAGGACCCTGAATCCATCAAATTCAATTCCCTGAATGGTAGCCGGGTAGTAGAAGTAGCTCAGCATGAAGCTGTAGGCGGTTTCTGTGCTTTCACCCTTCAGGTGTCCGGCCATGTACCACCATTCCATGGCTTCTTCCGCATGCCTGCCTTCATCCGCAGGAAAGGAGATCAGGCTTCCTTCAGGCACATGGGGATAGACTTTCCATTCCTGTGCCAGGGCAGTGGAAGCCGTTAAACATAGAAAAATCACATGGAGACAAAGCATCCCCCCGGACCATAAGGCGCCAGGTTCAGGAACATCCCGCACAACCCTGGTTCTGTTTCAGGCGCTCATTGTGGCAGCGGATCTCATCATGCTTTACACAGGAAATGCCTTTCTGCCGCATGGCGCGGTTATGTCCCACCCGGTATTCGGGGAACCTTCCTTTTTTTCTGACCAGTATATTCAACATCATTCCCATCATGGACAGACTGATAAGAACAATGGCTATGATAAGGATCTTTAGAAACATCTGAACAATTAAAAAATTTGCGTGTCTGAATGAATGTTTATTACATTGCAAAGATAATAAACTAGCCGATATGTCACTAACCCCGAAGGGATGGAACCGGGAGGAGGTACTGGCCGATTTCAAACTGGCCAGCCTGAGCAGGGAGATCGCCCTGCTGGCCCGCAAAGAAGTATTATCAGGTAAAGCCAAGTTCGGGATATTCGGAGATGGCAAGGAGGTCGCACAGATCGCCCTGGCCCGCAATTTCAAGGAAGGTGACTGGCGGTCGGGGTATTACCGGGATCATACCTTCATGATGGCCACGGGGACCACCAATGCGGAGCAATTCTTCTACCAGGTATACGGGCATACCGATGAAGGGGATAATCCGGGCAGCGCAGGCCGGAATTTCAACAACCACTTTGCCACCCAAAGCATCAATCCGGATGGAAGCTGGAACAGGCTGGCAGACATGAAGAACAGCTGTGCGGACCTGAGCCCTACCGCCGGACAAATGCCGAGACTGGTGGGTCTGGGCTATGCCTCCAAGCTCTACCGTGATAATCCTGAGCTGGCACATCTGGACCAGTTTTCCAGGGGGGGCAATGAGGTGGCCTTCGGGACCATCGGGGACGCGGCCACCGCAGAGGGCCATTTCTTCGAGACCATGAATGCAGCAGCCGTGCTTCAGATTCCCGTGGCCATGGCGGTGTGGGACGACGGCTACGGAATTTCGGTCACCAAGGACAAAC
>CBDTYO010000331.1:0-4764 GCA_965364615.1 uncultured Bacteroidia bacterium | reverse complement strand
ATGGGACGGCAAAACGGCAGAGAGGTGCCTGGAAGCCATAGTCAAGGCATCCTGGGGATTGAGGGCATAATCGTTCTAAATAGCAGATAATGTACAAGTCCGTCCCTGGTATTTGCCCTTAAATATCTATATATTTACATGGTTGAATAAAGTCTAAGACAAGATCCGGAAGAGATCAAAACAATTGAAAGGTTCTGCGCAGGTCCGGGCAAGTCACTGCATGTTGAAAAAAATGTAAAGAATGTGTAGGGGAAATAAGGCGTGGCATGTAAAATACCTAACTTTGATCCGGGGATTATATATATCAAATAACTATTAACCATAGCTATGGCAAAGCAACACAGGGTAATTGAGCTTGACGAGGTGGTGGTAAAATTTGCGGGGGATTCGGGCGACGGCATGCAGCTGACCGGCACGCAGTTTTCAGATACTTCGGCATTTATCGGGAACGACCTGAGCACTTTCCCGGACTACCCCTCAGAGATCAGGGCACCGCAGGGGACGGTGGCCGGGGTTTCGGGATTCCAGGTGCACATCGGGCATAAGGAGATCACCACTCCGGGCGATCAGGCAGATGTGCTGGTGGCCATGAATCCGGCCGCATTGAAGGCCAACATGAAGTGGCTGAAGGATGGGGCCACCATCATCATTGACATCGATAATTTCGACAACAAGCATTACAAAAAGGCGGGTTATATCGAAGATCCGCTCCACGATGAGTCCCTGGATGGCTACAACGTGGTGAAGGCACCCATCAGCGAGCTCAGCCGCAATGTGGCCATACAGCATGGACTGGACAACAAGGGGGCCGACAAAACCCGGAACCAGTTTGTGGCCGGATTGCTTTACTGGCTGTTTAACCGCGATATCACCATCGGGGAGGACTTCCTGAAGGCCAAGTTCAAATCCAAACCCAAGCTGGTGGAGGCCAACATTGCCGTGCTCCGCGAGGGCTACAACTATGCGGAGACCATCGAAGCGCTTTCCACCACCTTCCATGTGGATCCGGTCAAGGGAAAAAAGGGGGTGTTCAGGAACATCACCGGCAACCAGGCCACCGCCTGGGGCTTGCTGGCTGCTGCCGAGAAGGCGGGACTGGAGCTGTTCCTGGGATCCTATCCCATCACCCCGGCCACGGAGATCCTGCAGGAGATCACCAAACGCAAGCACCTGGGGGCAGTGGCTTTCCAGGCGGAAGATGAGATCGCCGGCATCAGTTCGGCCATCGGGGCCTCCTTTGCCGGTCGGCTGGCCTGCACCACCACCTCGGGACCCGGACTGGCCCTGAAGGGAGAAGCCATTGGCCTGGCGGTGATAACCGAATTGCCCCTGGTGATCGTGAATGTGCAGCGGGGCGGACCTTCCACCGGATTGCCCACCAAAACGGAACAATCGGACCTGATGCAGGCCATCTATGGCAGGAACGGAGAATCGCCCTGCATCGTGATCGCAGCCACATCGCCCGCCAACTGTTTCAACTATGCCTTTGAGGCGGCCAAACTGTCCCTGGAACATATGACCCCGGTCATCCTGCTCACAGACGGATACCTGGCCAATGGCTCGGAGCTCTGGAAGATCCCTGCCATGAAGGATATGCCCGATATTGCTCCGCCCCTGGTGGAGGACAATGCGGAGAATTACCATCCCTACCACCGCGATCCGGAACGCATGAACCGCTTCTGGGCCATTCCGGGTCAGCCGGGACTGCGCCACCGGGTGGGCGGACTCGAGAAAGCGGATGTGACCGGCGAGGTAAGCCACGATCCCATGAACCACCAGATCATGGTGGAACAGCGCGAAGCCAAGGTGCAGAAGGTGGTGGAATTCATTCCCGATCAGGTAGTGGTGGGTCCCGAAGAAGCGGACCTGCTGGTGGTGGGCTGGGGGGGCACCTATGGAGCCCTGGTAAGTGCGGTCAACGACATGCGCGAAGAGGGCCATAGCCTGGCCCTGGCACAGTTTACCCACATCAATCCCCTGCCCGGGAACACGGCAGAAATATTCTCTCGTTACAAGAAGATCCTGGTGTGTGAGCTGAACCTGGGTCAGTTCGCCTCCTACCTGAGGTCAAAGCATCCGCAGTTCACCTACCTTCAGTACAACAAGGTGCAGGGACTGCCCCTCTTTATTTCCGAGTTGAAGTTGAAGTTTAAAGAAGTATTGGAAACCATCAAATAGAAGCCATGGCACAAAATTTCGAACCCTTACAGGTAAGCACGAAGGAAGATTTTAAGCTGGATGGACCGGTCAAATGGTGTGCAGGATGCGGGGGACACGCGGTGCTCGCCACCGTACGCAATGTACTGCCCGAAACCGGGATTCCCAAGGAGAAGGTGGTGTTTGTATCCGGGATCGGATGTTCGTCCCGCTTCCCCTATTACATCAATACCTATGGTTTTCACAGCATGCACGGAAGGGCCAATGCCATTGCTTCCGGGATCAAGACCGCCAATCCCAACCTGAGTGTATGGGTGGTGACCGGCGACGGCGATTCCATGGCCATCGGGGGGAACCATTTCATCCACCTGATCCGCCGGAACATCAATGTGAACGTGCTGCTCTTTAACAACAAGATCTACGGACTGACCAAGGGGCAGTATTCACCCACCACCCCCAAAGGGAGTGTGACCAAGACTTCCCCCGAAGGGACCATCGAGAATGCCTTCAAACCCGGAGAACTGGCCATGGGGGCACAGGGAACCTTCTTTGCACGGACCGTGGACAGCGATCCCAAAATGATGCGTGAAGTATTCAGGGCGGCTGCCGAGCACAAGGGAACCAGCGTGGTGGAGATCCTGCTCAACTGTGTGATCTTTGCCAACGAGGTGCACAACGAAATTACCGGGAAGGATGTGCGCCACGACAACCAGATTTACCTGGAGCACGGGAAACCCATGATCTTCGGCAAGGAGCGCAACAAGGGACTGATGATGAAGTGCGACAAGATGGAAGTGGTCACCATTGGTGAAAACGGAGTCACCGAGGACGACCTGATTGTGCACAACGCGCAGGACCCCGACGATACCAACCACTACAGGCTGGTGCGCATGGAGCTGCCAGAGTTTCCCGTGGCCATGGGGGTAATCAGGGCCATCGATTCCACCGTGTTCGAATCAGAAATGTTCGATCAGGTGCAGCATGCCAAAAAGGAGACCAAAATCAAGACCATGGACGACCTGCTCCACAGCGGGAACACATTTGAAAGCAAAGGGTAATATACAATAGCTAGCGCCAATGGTAGGATCTTAGTATGTTCGCCGGCGCGAACATGAATGAATTGCTTCTCAAGTAATTTTGGCACGCTAGGTAGATTGAAAACTAACTGTTAACTTACCAACGTCAGCTTTGCTGACATAATAACGCCAGCTTTGCTGGCTTATAACTGCTAATGAAGTGAGCCTGACCCCCCGTTCAGAAGAGGACATTCAACGACTGATTGCCGAACGAAAGGAGCGGCTGAAGGAGCTTACTTGCATCAACGAAACCACCCAGATCATCAAGGAAAACCGCAGCATTGCGGAAACCCTCACCCAGATTGCCCAGATCCTGCCAAGGGCCTGGCAGTACCCCGAGATGACGGTTGCCCGGATCTGGTTCGAGGGGGATCAGTATGTGAGCCAGGGCTTTCGGGAGGGACACTGGAAACAGGCCCAGAAATTCGAGACCATCGGTAATAAGAAAGGGGAGATCGAGGTATTTTACCTGAAGAAATTCCCCGAGCTGGATGAGGGGCCCTTCCTGAAAGAGGAGCGCCAGCTGATCGAAAACCTGGCCAGCATCGTCTCCAACTACCTGAACAGTCAGGAAGCCAGGAAATTACTACCTAAAAGCGTTGAGGAGGAGAGTGTCCGCGAGGAGCTGAGCCATTTCCAGCACCCCAGGGAAGTGAATTCCCGGATGCTGCTGCAGAAATTTCTGAGCAAGCAGAACGCCAACCGCGATATCTTTCACGATCTGATGCGCTACAAGGTCAAGGAGATTCTGCTGGTGGCCACCCTCTACGATGCCTTCAGCATTGAAAAGGAGGGGCGTTTTTCGGAACATATCCTGGGGGAGTATGCGCAGCTGAACCTGACCTCCATGCCGCGGGTGACGGGAGTAAGTAACTATGAAGAGGCCATAGAGCAACTCAACTCGCGCCATTTCGACATGGTGATCCTGATGATCGGCAATGACCGCGTCACCCCCATGCAGGTCTCGTCCCGGGTGAAGCGCGACTTTCCCTACATTCCCATATATGTCCTATTGAACAACGACCGGGAGGTGGCCCGGTTCAAGGAGACCAATCCCGAACTGAACAACATCGACCGGCTGTTTGTGTGGAACGGTGACTCCAGCATCTTTTTTGCCATGGTAAAGCACCTGGAAGACAAGGTGAATGTGGAGAATGATGCCCAGCTGGGACTGGTGAAGGTGATCCTGCTGGTGGAGGATTCGGAGATCTATTACTCCAAGTACCTGCCCCACCTGTATAACACCGTGCTGGAGCAGACCAAGAGGATCATCGACGACGTCAGCACCGATGAGCTGTTCAAGGTGTTAAGGCTAAGGGCTCGGCCCAAGATCCTGCTGGCCACCACCTATGACGAGGCCATCGAAACCGTAAAAAAATACCAGGATTCGCTGCTTTGCCTGATCAGCGATGTGAAGTTCATCAAGGAAGGCAAGCTGGACGAAAATGCCGGATTCAGCCTGGTGAACGAGGCCAGGGGGCTGATCAAGGATCTTCCCACGGTGATCCAGTCCTCCGACATTAAAAATTCC
>CBDTYO010000330.1:0-4778 GCA_965364615.1 uncultured Bacteroidia bacterium | reverse complement strand
TGCTGGTGGATCTGGTTCTGCTCAAATCGAGCATGGAACTGGTGGAACGGTTTGCCGACCTTTTATCCATTACGCTGCTGGTGCTGGCCATTCCCTACTCCCTCTCCTGGCTGTATCTTTCCATGAAAGACAAGCGAATAAAGCTCGAACACCTGGTTGAAGACACTTCTCTGGAATTCAGGGAGAAAAAAATGATCACATTCCGGGATGAAACCGAGAAACTCCGTTTTTCCATCAAATCGGCCGATATCCTTTTTGTGGAATCCACAGACAACTACGTAACGGTGCACACCTTAGAAAATGGAAAAGTCAGGAAAATCATGCTTCGGAACACCATGAAACGATTGGAGAAAGAGCTGGAAGGAACACTTATCCAGCGCTGCCACCGCTCTTTCATGGTGAATTTCGAGAACATCAAGCTGGTGAAACTGATCAGCACCAACCTGTATATTTACATGGATACCCCTGAGGAGATCCGGATCCCGGTCTCAAGGACCTATGCAGAACATGTGCATGAGTTTCTCAACAGGGTTTCGCTCTGATAGGCCAATATTTTGTATTTTCAAGGCTTCAACCATTCCACATACATCTTATGAGAAACACACTGAGATATGCAGCGCTGATCCTGATCGCTGCCATGATGTTGGGCACGGGACTCCAGGCCCAAACAAAGAAAAAAGGGGAAGCTCCCAAGGGCTATAGCTTCCAGAATGAAATAAACCTGCCCGCCACCCCGGTAAAGAACCAGTACCGGACGGGTACCTGCTGGAGTTTTGCCACCATCAGCTTTCTGGAGTCCGAGTTGCTGAGAACAGGCAAAGGGGAGTATGATCTCTCAGAAATGTTTGTGGTGAGGAAGGCCTATGAAATGAAGGCGGAGAAATTCGTGAGAATGCATGGAAAGATCAATTTTGGCCAGGGCGGATTGGCCATGGATGTGCTGCATGTATGGAAGGAGCATGGTTTGGTTCCAGACGAGGCCTATGACGGACTCATCATCGGAGACAGCCTGCCGGTGCACGGAGAGATGGAGTCGGTGCTCAGGGGATATGTGGACCAGGTGATCAAGAACCGCAACGGCAAACTGAGTCCGGTCTGGAAACAGGGTTTCGATGCCACACTGGATGCATACCTGGGAGAAGTCCCCGTGGAATTTACCCATCAGGGAGTAAGCCATACGCCCCTTTCCTTTGCTGCGGAACTTGATCTGGATCCGGAGGATTATGTCTCCATCGGTTCCTTTACGCACCACCCCTTTTATGGTCAATTCCTGATTGAGATCCCCGATAACTGGCTTTGGAGCAGCATATATAACGTCCCCGTGAGTGAAATGATGGAAGTGCTCGATCACGCCCTGGAAAACGGATACACGGTGTGCTGGGACGCCGATGTGGGAGAAAAAAGCTACGATTGGAAAAGGGGTCTTGCCCTGATGCCTTCCACGGAGATAGAGGACCTGAGCGGACTGGAAAGGGCGCGTTGGGATGAATTGTCAGCCGCGGAACAACAGGCACTGTTCTATGATTTTTCCACCCCCAAAACGGAGCGGAGCATTGGCCAGGAGGACCGGCAGGAGATGTTCGACAATTACCAGACCACCGACGATCATTTGATGCATATCACGGGCACTGCCAGGGATCAGGACGGAAATAAGTTTTACCTGGTGAAAAATTCCTGGGGAACTGCCAACCACATCTACCAGGGTTACCATTACGTATCGGAAGCCTATATGCGGGCCAAGACCATTTTTTTCATGGTCCACAGGAATGCAGTGCCGGTTTCCACAGCCGGTAAGCTGGGCCTCTAGCTCAGTTCCAGCAGATTCCCCGTTCCCGGTAAATCCGGACAAAATTGTCCACCGACCGGTCGTAACCGGCTTCCATGTCATCGGGAAAGTAACAGGCGGGCAGTTCTCCGGCCCTGCGGTGGGATGCTATGCAATCACAGCAAATTCCTTTTTTACTGCACGGGTAGCTGCAGTTGCAACGGATCTGGTTCTGGTCTTGTCTACATTCCATAGGTGTAAGTTTTTAGCCCCTTGGTCAATGGCCTGGTTTTTCCCTGGAACATCTGTGTAAGTTTCAGGCCTGTTGATCAATTGTGCCGGTACACAGGCTTTGAAAATAACGTATTTTGCTTATTTTGGAGCGGAGATGAAAAACAATTTGCTCAGAAAATGCGTTTTTGTGGGGCTGATCCTGCTCCTCAGCATGGTGATTCCGGAAGCCAGGGAAAGCCAGACTGATTTTGAGCCAGTGGTCCCCAGGGACCCCCCTTTCCTGGGAGCCGGCCAGGCCTGGGTGGATTCGGTGATGGAATCCCTTTCCCTCGACGAGCAAATTGCCCAGATGATCATGGTCTATGGCTATTCCAATATGGGACCGGAGCACCAGAGGGCCGTCAGCAGGCTCATCCGGCGGCAAAAGGTGGGAGGGATTCTTTTCTTCCAGGGAGAACCCCTGGAACAGGCCAGGCTAACCAATATGTACCAGGAAATCGCTGAAGTCCCCTTGTTGATAGCCATTGATGGTGAAAACGGTCTGGGAATGCGTCTGGAAAATACCCTGGCCTATCCTGCCACCATGATCCTGGGAGGGATCAGCGACAACAGCCTGATTTACCAGTTGGGCAGCGAGATGGCCGAGCAGTTCAGGCGCCTTGGGGTCCATATGAACCTGGCCCCGGTGGCCGACATCAATAACCGGCGCAGCAATCCGGTGATCGGTAGCCGTTCATTCGGGGAGGGGAGAAAAAACGTGGCGGATAAGGTAGTGGCCTACATGGAAGGAATGCAGGACCACGGGGTACTGGTGGCGGCCAAGCATTTTCCCGGTCATGGAGATACGGATACTGACTCCCACCGGGCGCTGCCCGTGATCCCTCACGACCGGAGGCGGCTGGATTCGCTGGAGCTTTTTCCCTTCCGGGAAGCCATTGATAAGGGATTGACCGGGGTGATGGTGGCCCACCTGCGTGTTCCGGAACTGGATCCCAGGGATAACAGGGCCTCCACGTTGTCGCGTCCCACCATTACGGGCGTACTCAAGGAGGAGATGGGTTTCCGGGGGCTCATCATCACCGATGCCCTCAACATGAAAGGCTTGAGCAACTACTTTGAGCCCGGACTCCGGGAAGTGGAAGCAGTGAAGGCAGGCAACGATATCCTGCTGATGCCCGCCGATGTGGGAAAGGCCATAGCTGACATTAAAAAGGCGGTGAGACGCGGCGAAATAGAAGAAAATGAGGTCAATGAGAGCTGCCGCAAGATATTGCATGCCAAGTACTGGGCAGGATTGCATCACAAGGTTCCCATCCCCACGGAATCCTTGCTGGAGGATCTGAACCATGCGAAATACCAGGTCCTTTACCGGAAACTGGTGGAACATGCATTGATCCTGGTGAAGAACCGGAACCGGTGTTTGCCCCTGGATCAACTGGAAGACAGGAGGCTGGCCACGGTCACCATCAGCAGGGAAGCAGCCATCCCCCCCTTGAACACCACGGACCTCTTCCTGGAGGGGAAGCACTTTGTCCTGGCTTCGGAGGCCGACCAGGCCACCAGGTCCGAATTGCTTCTTAAGCTCAAAAGTTACAATACCATTGTGGTGAATGTGCTGAATACCAGCAGCCGGTCCTCCAGAGGCTATGGAATCAGCGAGCAGACCCTTCGCTTTCTGGAAGCATTGGATCCCACATCGACCCGTGTATTAAATGTGGCTGGCATGCCTTATTCGCTGGGCCGCATTGCCGACCTGGATGGCTTCGATGCGGTGGTCCTTTCCTACAGCGATGATCGCCTCTACCAGGACCTGGCCCTGCAGGCCGTCTTTGGGGGGGCCTCTTTTTCGGGCCAGATGCCTGTAACGGCCGGTTCCCAGGCGGTGGCAGGCCAGGGAGTGTCCACGGAGCCAGCTTCCAGGCTGGGATATGCAGAGCCGCTGGATGTGGGGCTTCATCCCGATACCCTGCAGAAGATGGAAAAGATCATCCGGGCAGCCATCCGGGAAAAGGCCATGCCGGGATGCCAGGTGCTGGTGGCTAGACATGGGAAGGTGGTCTGGCACCGCACCTACGGATACTGGACGTACCAGAAGAAAAGGCCGGTTCAGAAAGGGGATATCTATGACCTGGCTTCCATCACCAAGATGGCCTCTGTCACAGCGGCCCTGATGCGTTTGAGGGATCTGGGCAAGTTTCACGAGGACTCTTTGATGGGAGCATTTGATCCCATACCAGACTCTTCCAACAAGGCAGGCTTGCTGGTGGCGGATGTACTGGCCCATCAGAGCGGGATGATTTCCTGGATCCCCTTCTATTATGAAACCCTGGAACCCCTGGATACCTCGCAGACCCTGATCGGCAAATACTTTTCCTGGATACATCCCTTAAAAATCGGAGAAGGGGCCTATTTCAACCGGCATGTGAAATATGTGGACAGTGTATACCAGAAGCATTATTCGCCTGAATATCCCTACCAGGTGGCCGGGGATCTTTACATGAGGGCCGACTGGAAGGATACGCTCTACAAGCGGATCTACGATTCCGAGTTGATTTCCAGGGAATACCGTTACAGCGGACTGGGATTCTATATGTTTCAGCAGATCATTGAATCGGCCACCGATACCATGCTCTATCCCTATGTATGGCACAATTTTTACAATCCCATGGGAGCCCACAGCCTGGGTTACAATCCCTTGAGCCGCTTTCCCAGGGAAAGGATCGTGCCCACCGAGAATGACATGTATTACCGCCGGCAATTGCTTCAGGGGTATGTACAT
>CBDTYO010000329.1:0-4782 GCA_965364615.1 uncultured Bacteroidia bacterium | reverse complement strand
CCAGTTCCCCGTCGGGGATCCCCGCCCCGGTGGTCAGATGACCCCCGCCCCCATTTCCGCGGTACGAATTCACGGCCACTGTATAGATGGCCTCCTCATGGAAAGGAGATCCGTCGCTCAAGGAATGGATCTGCACCCGGTTTCCTGCTTCCTGGCTTACATCCACGCTGTAATCAATCCCGGCTGCCGTAGAGAAATTATAATAGGGATAGGCCAGCCTTCCTGGATCCCCTGGTTCGAATTGCAGCAGGGGATCTCCGGGTTTTGACAGGGTCGAAAACCATTGCCCTGCCGCGTGTTCTAAAAATCCATCGATCTCCGTACCCGTCAAATTCATGGTGTAGAGCATATTCTCGAACCTATACAGTTTGAACATATCGGAGACCAGCAAGGGCCCCTGTTGAAGTACGGCGGAGAGCGAAAGCGGTGCGGTAAAGCTTATCTGGGCTCCGCTCAGATAAAGCTGAACCTGATGGATGAGGGACATCATGGAGGAAGGCCCGAACAGTGCATCCAACCCTTGCATGTCCTCTGCCAGCCAGGTGATGGTATCCTCCAGGTAGGATGAAACAATCTCATATTCAGGGGCGAATTGTTGCACCAGCTTTTCTGAGGATTCATATTCTTTCATGGCAATATTCCTTCCGGAAATGATTTTCCGCCCTGGACCCAAGGAGATGGTGGCTTCGCCGGCAAATCGTCCGTGACTGCCCGGGTCGATGACCAAAACGCTGTCACCCGCCGCATTTTCTATCCACTGCACGGATACCCTGTGATCGTGGCCGGCAAAAATCACGTCAAAGCCCGGCACCTGTTCCGCCACCAGCAACACGGCATTTTCATTGAGGTAGGACCTGGTGTTTCCCCCGTAGGAAGCATCCGTACCTGCATGGAAAAGTCCCACCAAAAGATCCGGTTTCTCCCGGTCCATGATGCGTGGAACCCACGTTTCAGCGGTTTCCACCATGTCCCTGAATTCCATATCCGGCCAGAGATTATTAGGCAGCCACTGTGGGATTCCAGGAGTGATCATGCCTAACACGGCAATTTTCTTTCTTCCTGCTTTCAGAATGGCATAGGATTCAAAATAGGGTTCCCCGGTCCCGGTCCTCACTGCATTGGCTGCCAGCCAGGGGAAGGAGAATTCCTTGCGGATCCTGTTATACACTGCCGGTCCGGCCTCTACATCATGGTTTCCCACCGTTCCGGCGTCATAGCCCATGAAATTCATGACCTGTGCTGAAAGGTGTTCGCTGAGGGTATCCACAAAATTGTAGTAGTACACGGTAGGCTGACCCTGCAGAAAATCCCCGTTGTCCAGCAGCAAAAACACAGTGTCATTCATTTCCCTTTGCTCAAGGGCATAATTATATATATGTGCCAGGGAATGATCGGTGGCTTCCCTTTCTATAAAGTCCCACGGAAATATCATGCCATGCACATCTGTGGTGGCTGCTATTCTTATGGTAGTTCGTTCCTGGGTACAAGCTGTGGAAATAAGCAGCACAGCCAGCCATGGAGCGAAAAACAGGGCTTTTTTGAAGGTGTTATTTAGCATGTTTTCAAGGACTTCATGGGTGGGCATTCATTTAGAAGCATTCTGGCTAAAACCTCTGCTACATCTTAAAGACTTTATGGATAGATAATTGTAAAAGTAACACTTTTATTTAATCTCGTCCATATCGATATTAGTATCGATAAATATCGATGAACATATGGATATGGATGGCTATTTGCGAATACATATATGCGATGTGAATCTTTGAACAATAAGTGATACATGGATATTTTTATGCTAAACCAATTTAGAAATACCTTAAACCAATTTTAGCTATGAGAAAAATACCTTTATTATCCGTGTTGGGGGGCTTTGCCATCTTGATTGCAGGCGCCCTGATGATTTCTAGTTGCGAAGGTCCCCAGGGGCCGGCAGGAACAGATGGCCAGGATGGTGCGGACGGCGTGGATGGTCAGGATGGCCAGGACGCCAACTCTACCTGCATACTCTGCCACAGCGACGACCAGACCATTGTGACCAAGTCCAGGCAGCATGCCAACTCCGGTCACTCCATGGGACACACCTCAGGTTACACTAACAGGTCCTTTGGTCCCCTTTACAATTGTGCAGGTTGCCATACCAGCCAGGGTTTCCTGGATCAGATCGTAGGGGCCAGCAATGTTCCATATGCGAATGTGACCCAGCCCAATTGCTATACCTGTCATAGCATTCATGACACGTATACTGAGGCTGACTGGGCCCTGACAGCAGGTGGAACCCCCGTTCCGTTCTCCGGCTCAACCGGCGTGGATATCGGTTCCGGGAACCAGTGTGCAGGATGCCACCAGATGGCTGGCCAGTACCTGGCAGTGGATTCCTTGTGGGCTGACTTTGAAGCCGGAACCACCACCGTTACGATCAATTCAGGCCTGAAGCGTGCTGGTGTTCACCATGCACCACAGTATAATATACTGGTGGGCATGGACATGTTTGAGTTTGCAGGATCAGAGACCATTCCTACAGACCATCATGTGCTTGGACAAGTGGAGAAAGGATGTGTTACCTGCCACATGAATGATGGATTCGGCGATCTCACAGGACACTCCATGGCCATGACCTGGGAATACCACGGTAGAGAAAGCTATAACTGGCCTTCAGTTTGTGGTGACTGTCATGCCGAAGGAGGGATCGGAGAAGTACTTGATGACAAAGTAGGAGAAACCGGAACGCTCACTGTGGAAATCGAAGCTCTGATGACCACTCTTTATGATCTTCTCGTGGCTTCAGGAGTAATGATTCCGGCAGATGCTCCCAGCGATGCTTACCTGATGGCATCCGGTGTTTGGAGTACCACACTGACTGCAGCGCATGTGAATTACAATGCAGTGCGTGAAGACAGGAGCATGGGAATTCACAATCCCGGCTATGTCAGGGCTGTTCTCACAAATACCATCGAAGCTGTACAGGCATTGCCCTAATCAGCAAGCAATAAAATCAAGGAACATTGAAAAAGGTGCCTTTGCGGGCACCTTTTTTTATGCAGTAATGTCCAGGATTGAAAATCAGTCGGGCGATCATCCTGTTTCACTGATTTGCTTGATGCGTTCGTAATCAAGCACCTCGATGGATTTCCCTTCCATCCGGATCAGGCCTTCATCGTTGAATTCCTTGAGCATCCGGATCACCGTTTCGGAACTCATTCCCGAAAGCTCGGCCAGTTCTTTCCTTGACAGGGGAAGGTCAAATTCACAGGCTTTGAATATGCGGTCGGCCAGGCAGAGCAGGATGTCAGCCAGCCTTCCAAAGGCCTGCTTGTAGGTGAAGCAGAAAAACCGGCCATAGATCTGCAGGCTGTTGGAGCTCAGAATGTTAATGATCTCTTTGCTGAAGGCAAAATTCTGCTCCATGAGTTGCCTGAAAGCCTTGACCTCAATCTGCCGGATTTCGGAATCCACGTAGGTCATGGCAGAATAGGGGAAGTACGGGTTTGTTTCAGAAATGGAAGACAGGCCCAGGAAATTCCGGTCAGGGGTGATCCGGAGGACCAGCGAATTGCTGCCGTTCTCCAGGAACACTTTGGCCAACCCTTTTTCCATGTAAATCACATGGGAAACGAATCCCCCCTGTTTGGCGATGATCTCGCCTTTGCGGTATTTGATCCTCACCGAGTTTTCGTCCAGAAAAACCTTTTGTTCCGGGGTGAGCAGTTCGAAACACCTGCACTGGTGAAAACTCAGCGTACAAGCCGAGAATTTTGATAGATCTTCCATATCCAAGCTGATGTCAGGTCACAAATATACAAAAGAATCAGATAATTTATTGATCTGGATCAGGTTTGGCCTCTATTTAGATCAGTCCAAACCCGTGGATATATCGTTTGTTTTTTCTTTCACAAATGCCCCAAATATTCAATCTTTGCTTGCAGATGCAACCTACATATATGCTACAGGAGTCAAGGTTTTATGAGGTTTCAGTCAATTCTTTAACTGTCTCATTTATTATTTTATCACCATTGAAAAAAATTTGGCTATGAGAAATTCGAAGATAGGGTTGGGCATGGTCCTGACGTTCGTGTTGTTTTTGATTGCCGGAATCGCTTGTACCAATTACCAGATTCCGGGGAGAACCCCTCCTGAGCCACAGGCAAACAATTGCGAGATATGCCACACCGATTATGAAAGGCTGGTGGATGTGCACTCACCGGACACTGCCCCTCCCGCAGGAGGCTGTGGAGGAGAGGCTCCGCACTATGAGCCCTATGACAGGGTGTATATGGGGGGCGACGGATACGATGCTTTTGTGGCTTCGAGCCACTATGCTGTGGGTTGTACCGGATGCCACAACGGCGACATCGAGGCCACCGAAAAGGACCTGGCACACTCGGGGGATTTTATCAAGCACCCTTCTAGTGTATATGGAGACAAGTGTGCCGCATGTCATGGAGACATTACGGATAATTTCACCACCAGCATCCACAACGGAACCGGACAAAAACGCAAGGTAACCCTGAGAAGCGGCCTGAGCGGGCCTGCCGATTTTGATCAGTTGCCTGCTCACCAGATCGAAGGGTACAATGCCAATTGTGCCACCTGCCATGGAACCTGTGGCAACTGTCACATAGTGAGACCGCCCATCGGCGGAGGCGGCTTGGTGGCAGGTCATAATTTCATCAAGACCCCGGACATGTTCAATGTGTGCATTACCTGTCATGTTTCAAGGGGCGGACATGCCTTCCTGGGTGTTGCTCCCGGTACTGAACCTGACGTGCACCTCACTGCAGAAGG
>CBDTYO010000328.1:0-4789 GCA_965364615.1 uncultured Bacteroidia bacterium | reverse complement strand
CTAGCGGGCGCCGGCCTTGCCCACCTTGCGCCGGAGCTGAACCTCGCTGCTGCCCGGGTTGCCCGGGGTAAAAGCATTGGGAACCTGCATTTGGGTTTCTACGCTCACAGAGGTGATGTTGGAGATGCTGGTCCAGGATTGGCCGGTTCCGCCATCATTGCTCAGGGCCAATACCCTGTATTGTATTTCACCCGGCTGAAAGCCATTGATCACCGATTCAATGGATTCCTGCCACTGGGTGGTGCCGGGTCCAACGGTTTCGATATCAATGAACTCCCCATCTCCGCCCCTGCGCTGGATGGTATATCCGGCAAGCCCCGTCTCAAACACAGAGTAAGCTGTCCAGTTCAGGGTTAGCAGGCGGTCTGCCAGTTGATTCTCCAGCAGGATGCTGTTTCCCGTATTGGTGGATTCGGATATGACCAGGACCGAGTTGCATGCCACCGGCCTGAACAGGGACTGGACCAGGTACTGGTAGCTCAGGCTGCCGGTGGGAAACTGATCCTGGACCAAATAGGGAGTCTCCTTCAGGTTCCAGAATGTATCGATGGCGATGAAGGGCGTACCGGGATTGCTCCGCCGAAGTAGCTGGAAGCTGGTCACCGGACCTGCGATATCTGCTGAGAATTGGAGTTCAACGGTGGACTCATCCACCACGGTCACGTAATCGACGGTGATGAATGCAGGAGCCTCGGGAAAAATGGAAGTCACTGAATCAATGGCGGATATGGAGGTCAGACCTCCATTTTCAAAGGTCTCTACATAATACACATAGGTGGTATCCGCCTGCACATTGGTGTGGTTGAAGCTCAATGGGGGAGCAGTCAGAAAATCGAGCTCCTGAAAAGGGTCACCGGCTATGGCACCGTAGAGTTTGTACCCGGATATATTGCCCTCCCAGCCCTCATAACCTGACCATTGTACAACATTGCTTTGTGAGCAAAGATCAAAGTCCGAGGACACGCTGACAGCCCGGTGAACATTCTGTCCGAAAACGCTTTCATTGCCCGTGCTGTCCTCGGCGGTGATGGCATAGGCCAGGTTCTTCAATCCGCTGGTCATGTGTTTGTACTGAAAGGTATAGGGATCGAAGGTGAAAATTTTTGAAAAGGACTGATCCGGATTCATTTTATACATGTGATAGAATTCGATATCCGGGTCCGTGCTGGGATCCCACTGGACCAAAACGCCATCATCGGCATGGTCCACCGTAACCCGGATCAAATCGGGGATATCTGGAGTATCTTGTCCGCAAACCAGCTGAGAAACCATAAGAGTGACGGCCACAAGCAGCATCCGGTAAACGGGCATGATGTATGTGTGACTCAATTTCATCTCCATGAATAAACGCAATTCCCTGCTATAATATTTCCGGATCTCTGATTACAAAGATAATAGAACTCTTTGGTGCAATCGTTTTGATCTGCTGGCTAAAATGCTAATTTTGTCCATCAATGTCCAAAAACAGCTTTCTGCATAGGGTTAATAATTTTAAAATCAGGTATTTATCTGGTCACCGATTCCTCTATGTCATGGCCGCTGTGGTGGGCCTTGGCGTGGGCCTGGCTGCCGTGATCATCAAGAACCTGGTTCATTTTATACGCGAGGCCTTACAAAATGGTTTCCAGGGAGATAACAGCCGTTTCTACCTGTTCCTTCTGCCCCTGGTGGGCATCCTGCTGGTGGTGTTGTTTATCAAATACTTGAATAAGCGGCCTGTGGGACACGGAATTCCAGGGGTATTGTTTTCCATATCAAAAAACAATGGCATCATACGTTCACACAATCTCTATTCCAGCATCATCACCAGTGCACTGACGGTAGGGTTTGGCGGGTCGGTGGGTCTGGAGGGTCCCACGGTAGCCACCGGTGGCGCCATCGGTTCCAATATCGGCAAGGCATTCAAGCTAAGCTATAAGGAGATTACCCTGCTTATCTCCTGTGCCTGTGCGGGAGCCCTTTCGGCCATCTTCAAAGCGCCCATTGCAGGCATTGTTTTTGCGTTGGAGGTCATCATGCTGGACCTGACCATGTGGGCAGTGGTGCCCTTGCTGATTGCCTCTGCTACGGCAGCTTTGACTTCCTACCTGTTCCTTGGGCAAAATGTACTCTACCAGTTCAATCTCACCGATCAATTCCAGATGGGACAGATTCACTGGTACCTGCTGTTGGGGGTCTGTGCCGGATTGCTGTCGGTGTATTTCACCAGAAGCTACATCCGGATTTCGGAGTTTTTCGAAAGATTCGGGAGCCCCTGGAAAAGGCTTTTGCTGGCGGGGGGGATCCTGGGCGTGATCATTTTCTTGTTTCCCCCGCTCTACGGGGAAGGATATGAGGTAGTGAACCAGGAGCTGCGGGGTGAATACCTGCACATATTTGAGAATACCTTCTTCGAAGGATGGGGCCAGAGTTTTGCTCTGGTAGTCATCTACATCCTGCTGATCATATTCATCAAGGTCATTGCGACCACCCTTACGTTTGCCGCCGGGGGCATCGGTGGAATTTTTGCTCCCACCCTGTTCATGGGGGCCAATACAGGTTTGTTGTTCGGACTGGTGTTGAACCAGCTGGGGGTGGATGTATCCCTGAGCAACATGGCCCTGGTGGGCATGGCTGCCATGATAGCCGGGGTGGTACATGCTCCCCTGACCTCCATTTTCCTGATCGCAGAGATCACCGGAGGCTATGAGTTGTTTTTCCCCCTGATGCTGGCGGCCACCATTTCCTACGGAACCGCACGGTATTTCGTGAAGAATTCTGTGTATACCGTGCAGCTGGCCAAGCGGGGAGAACTGATGACCCACCACAAGGACCGCAACATCCTTCTGATGATGAAGGTGACCGACCTGATCGAAACCAATTTCAAAACCGTGCGTCCCGAACAGACCCTGAGGGACCTGGTACAAGTGATCACCACTTCCAGCCGGAACATCTATCCGGTGGTGGATGAGCACCATAAGCTCCAGGGAATTGTGAAACTGGACGACATCCGTCACATCATGTTCAACCAGGAGATGTATGATAACACAAAGATCAGGGACCTGATGGTCACCCCCGAGTGGACCGTGGAAACTTCCGAACAGATGGAAGAGGTGGCCAGAAAGTTTACAGAAAGCGGCCGTTACAACTTCCCGGTCCTTCAAAAGGGAAAATACCTGGGTTTCGTCTCCCGGGCCCGGGTCTTCTCCTCCTACCGCGAGATGCTCAAACACTTTTCAGAAGACTGATCATCCAATTTTAAATTGGTTCTAAATTCCGTCCAGCATGCCTGTTCCACTGCCTCCTGCAGGATTATTTAATTATGTTTGTTGTTCACAAACCCAAGCAGCTATGCCCAGTTTTGTAATCAATGAAAAATGTGATGGGTGCAAAGCCCAGGACCGGACTGCCTGCCAGTATATCTGTCCCAACGACCTGATGGTCCTGGACGCGGATACAAACAAAGCCTACAACCGGGCGGTGGATATGTGCTGGGAGTGTTACAGCTGTGTCAAGATTTGTCCCACCCAGGCCATCGAAGTCAGGGGATATGCGGATTTTATGCCCCTGGGAGGTGTGGTACAGCCCCTGCGCAGCACAGATTCCATCATGTGGGCAGTGAGGTTCCGCAACAAGAAGGTCAAGCGTTTTAAGTTTCCCATCCGCACCACTCCTGAAGGGACCATTGAACCGGATGCAGGTTTCGATACCGGGTCGGAGGACCTGAAATCATCCATCCTGAGAACCGAACCGGAATCCCTTTCATCCTAAATCCATGGCAATGAACGCAAATAGCTTTGAAACGGTCGTGGTCGAAACCGACCTCTTGATCCTGGGAGGAGGCATGGCCGCCTGCGGGGCAGCTTTTGAAGCCTCCCACTGGGCCAAAAAACACGGACAGCGGGTGACCCTGGTGGACAAGGCTTCCATGGAACGCAGCGGCGCCGTGGCCATGGGCCTTTCAGCCATCAACCTCTACCTGGGGGTCAGCAAGGGCAACAACACGGTAGAAGACTATGTGAGCTATGTGAAGAACGATTTGATGGGCATTGCCCGCCGGGACCTGGTGGCCAACATTGCCAGGCATGTGGATTCCTCGGTGCACCTCTTTGAAAAATGGGGCTTGCCCATCTGGAAGGATGACCAGGGCAACTATGTGAACGAGGGTCGCTGGCAGATCATGATCCATGGAGAATCCTATAAGAACATCGTATCAGAAGCGGCCAAAAATGCCCTGAGGGAGCTTGGAGAGCATGGCTCCTATTATGAGCGGGTTTTTATCACGGAACCTGTGATGCTCGGGGACCGTTGCGTGGGAGCGGTGGGCTTCAGCGTGCGGGAAAACAAGTTCTATGTATTCAAGGCCAAGGCGGTCCTGGATGTCATGGGCGGAGCGGTGCATATCTTCCGGCCCAAATCGGTGGGTGAGGGACTGGGCAGGTCCTGGTATCCCCCTTTCAACAGCGGAGCCAGCACCTATTTCACCCTGAAAGCTGGCGCTGAAATGACCTGCCAGGAAGTGCGGTTTGTACCGGTGCGCTTCAAGGATTCCTACGGCCCGGTAGGAGCCTGGTTCCTGCTTTTCAAGTCCAAAGCCACCAATGCCAAGGGGGAGGATTACATGGAAACCCGGGCCGATGAACTCCAGAAGTGGGCTCCTTACGGGACCTCCAAACCCACCCCGGCCAATCTGAGGAATTACCTGATGCTGCTTGAGCTTGAGGAAGGGAACGGACCCATTTACATGCGTACCGATGAAGCCATCAAGGAATTGGTGAAGTTGGGCCTTGGCGTCAGCATATTGGCGCCG
>CBDTYO010000327.1:0-4799 GCA_965364615.1 uncultured Bacteroidia bacterium | reverse complement strand
CCACATTACCTATGAAGAAAGGTCTTCCTCCACGATGCAGCTGGCGCATAAGGAAGACCTTTCTTCATAGGTAATGTGGAATCGAAGACGGTTAAGGAGCATGACCATGGCCATAAAGCTGGCCACAAAGATTCCAATGCCCAGGGCGCTGTGGAAGGTGATGGTCATCCTGTTGAGAAAGACAATGACCAATGCAATCAACAGCACAATGGAGCCCAGCGTTTTATACATGAGCAGTTTTTCCTGCTTCTTTTCCAGCTCCACGATCATCGGAACCAGGTCCTCTTTCCCGAAAACCTTGTCCATCCTTGATTCATCCAGGGTGGCATGCTGCCATATCTCCACATATTGTTCCATGGCTATCGATTTAAATGTTTCTGCATTTTTTCTTTGATCCTGTTGATCTTGACTCCCACATGGTTGGCACTTATGCCCAGAATGGAGCCAATTTCTTCATACTTCAACTGCTCCAGGTAGAGGCTGATCAGAATCCTGTCAAATTCAGCCAGGGAAGCAATGGCCTCGTACAATCTTTGAAGCTTGCTCTCCTTTTGTATTTTTTGTTCCATCTCCTGCACCGAAGCATCCATCATGTTGTCGCCTATTGGGTCCGTTTTCTTTTTGCCTTCCTTTTTGTTGAAGAGGAATATGGTATTCACCGTAATGCGGTACACCCAGGTGCCATAGCCTGATTCATGCCTGAATTTTTTCAGCCCGATCCATATGGCCAGCAATACCTCCTGAAAAATATCTTCTGCATAGCTGTGGTCATCGAGGTAGGCAAAACAGAGCCTGAGTATCTTATCCCGGTATTCGTTATAAATGGAAATAAATATTTCCTTCTGATCCTGCATGATCCATGGTAAAAATGAAATGCTTCTAATCTACTCTTTTCTCTTTAGTATAAAAATCCCGGAATTATTACAGCCATCACCAAAAAACATATACAGGCACAGGCAAAAATTTGATCTGTTTCACACAGGAATTATTATTAGCTTTACTCCTTAACCTTTCAAGACCAAAGCCATGAATCGCATCAGCCTGAAAACCTGCTTCACCATTTTTGCCTGTGCAGCCATCCTTGCCTCGTGCAAGAGTCCTTCCTCAAATAATAATACCGGCACTGAGCCTGTTTCTGAAAACGACTGGGTCCAGTTGTTTAACGGAGAAAACCTCGATGGCTGGTATACCTACCAGAAAGAGCCGGAACCCACGTCGGAAGTTAACGGAATGGCCCGCAATGAGGAAGGCAGTTACCTGGAGCCCATCGGATTGAATAAGGATCCTTTGGAGGTGTTTACCGTGGTGAGTGAAGAAGGCACTCCCGCCATCCGGATATCGGGAGAGGTTTTTGGGATCCTGGTGACAGAAAAAGAGTTCGGAAACTACCACCTGAGCCTGGAGTTCAAATGGGGGAAGGAGAAATATCCCCCCAGAAAGAACGAGTTAATGGACAGCGGAATCCTTTATCATTCGGTGGGCAGTGAAGGGGCCTGGGGAGGGGTCTGGATGAGGTCCCTGGAATGCCAGGTGATGGAAGCAGCGTGCGGCGACTATATCAGTGTCGATACCGTATTGGCTGATATCCATGCAGGATATAATGAGGAAAGCGGAAGGTATTATTATTCCCCTGATTCGGCCATGCAAACCTTTTCTCCTTCCCGATCCTACTGCAAACACAGCCAGGATTTTGAAAATCCCATGGGCAGCTGGAACACCATGGAGATCTACGCCGTGGGAGGAGAGTCGGTTCATGTGGTGAACGGAAAAGTCAATAATCACATTTTCAACAGCCGCCAGATGATAGATGGAAAAGAAGTTCCGCTTACCAGCGGAAAGATCCAGCTGCAATCCGAGGGAGCCGAGATTTTTTACCGCAATATCAAGATCAGGGATATAGAAGAAATCCCTGCCGGGCTTTAATGCCTTAGAATCACCCATTAGCCAGCCACCTGGCCGCAGGTTTTCGGGACCATTTTCTCAGGTAAAATCAGGAAAATGGAGTATATTTAGTTATCCCAAAAACCTTGCGATATGAAAACCCAGGCTACCATCCTATTCGCGCTGCTCCTTGGTACTTCCGCTTTTGCCCAGAAGGACCATTCAGAATTCGTTGAGGGCCCTTTCGCCACTCCGCAGGAAGTCACCGAGACCTGTTTGCTCTGTCACGATGGCGTTGACAGGGATATTATGCGCACCAGGCACTGGAACTGGCTGGGTGCTGAGTTTGCCAACAGGGAAGGCAATAAAATGATGATGGGGAAGCAGAACCTGATCAACAACTACTGCATCTCCTTGAATTCCAACTGGTCGCGATGCACCAGCTGCCATATAGGGTATGGATGGGAAGATGGCACGTTCGACTTTGAGAATCCCAACAACATAGATTGCCTGGTCTGTCACGACCGTTCGGGAAGCTATAAAAAATCACCCACCGGCGCCGGCATGCCGGATCCATCGGTGGACCTGGTCAAGGTGGCCAAAAGCGTGGGAAAAACCACCAACCGGAGCTGCGGTGATTGCCATTTCAATGGCGGCGGCGGATCCGGGGTGAAACACGGGGACCTGACCGCCAGCATGCTCGATCCTTCCCCCGAACTGGACTTTCATATGGGAGAACTTGGATTTTCCTGTTCGTCTTGCCATGCAGGAGAAAATCACCAGATCCTGGGAGCCAGCCATGGTTCCCTGGCCTCGGGAAGCAATCACTTCACTTGCATGGAATGCCACACCGAAGCTCCCCACCAGAGAAAAATCATCAACGATCATGTAAGCTCCGTGGCCTGCGAAACCTGCCACATTCCCACCTTTGCCCGTGAAGAACCCACTGTGATGTGGTGGGACTGGTCCACAGCCGGCCAAGACAAGACCGTGTTGCTCAATGAATTCGGCAAACCGCAATACGATAAGAAAAAAGGCGATTTTCGCTGGGAGAAAAATGTGGTTCCGGAATACAGGTGGCACAACGGTCAGGCCGATTACTACAAGCCGGGTGAGCAGTTTGCTGTGGATCAGGCCTTGGAACTGAACAGGCTCAGGGGTCACCTGTCGGATGCAGATTCCAAAATCACCCCCTTTAAAATGATGACTGCCAAACAAATATATGATGCAAAGAACCGCTATCTGATCCTGCCCAAGCTGTATGGATCCGATGGCTACTGGACCACCTTCAACTGGGATGAGGCATCACAAATTGGCATGGCAGCCAACGAGCTGGAATATTCCGGTAACATGGATTTCATCCACACCCGGATGTACTGGCCCATCAACCACATGGTGGCACCTGCCGAAAAATCGCTGAAATGCAAGGACTGCCATACCCGGAAAAAAACCAGAAGACTCAACTGGGAAGCACTGGGATACAAGGGAGATCCCATGCAAGTGGGCGGAAGGGCCAAATAGCATGCAGCTGGAAGAGGCAGTCATTGGGGCAAAGCCCTTTGCGGTTGATATGAACGCAACCCCGGAAGATCCAGGTGCATCCTATGATAAACCATGAAAGAAATGAATCGATTACTGCCTTTGCTTTTGCTCGCCTCCCTGCTACTTTCCTGTGAGAAGGAAAAACTGGTGCCCGAGGATGAATGGCCGCAGTGGCTGAGGACCACCATTGAAGAGCATGAGAGTTTTATCCGGGCTAATCCCAAAAGCTCCGCTGCTGTCGGGGCCTGGAAACGCACCACCTGGGACCGGGTGTATTATTATGAGTATTACAATCTGCTTTCCTCCTCCATGCCCATAGCCATTTCCCACTCAGGGGATACCCTGGAAACCTACGTGGGTGACCTGGACTCGGATTATGAAAAGGAGAAGTGTTGCGGAATCTGGGTGTGGAAAGGGCCCGATTTCATCGACTTTACAGATTAGGCGCTGGTGTGGTAAATATGGTTTGGGGATTGTATCTTTGGGATTCCTTAAATCCCCGAACATGAAAAAAACAGTTGCCTTTTTGATCCTGGTCCCCCTGCTCTGGCTGGCCGGATGCAATACCCCTCCCGAAGCAGCAAGTTCCGGCGAATCCGGGCACAGCTCCCCCGAAGAACAGGGAATCTCCTCCCAGGCCATACTGCAATTCATAGAGGCCCTGGAGGAAGCGCAACCCGATGCCATTCACAGCATGATGCTCAGGCGCCATGGAAAGATCGTGGCTGAAGGTTACTGGGCCCCCTACAATGCCGGGAGTCCGCACCTGTTATGGTCGCTGTCCAAAAGTTTTACTTCCACAGCCATCGGGATGGCCCAGGACGAAGGCCTGTTAAGCATCCACGACCAGGTGATCTCATTCTTCCCGGAAGACGCGCCCCAGGAGCCATCAGCCCATCTGCAATCCATGCGCATCAGCGACCTGCTCAGGATGAATACCGGGCATGAGCAGGAGCCCAGTTTCCGGCAGATGCAGGACGATAACTGGGCAAGGGCTTTCCTGGCCCATGAAGTCAAACACAAACCGGGCACCCATTTCAGGTACAACAGCATGGCCACCTACATGTGCTCGGCCATCCTGCAGAAGGTAAGTGGGATGACCCTGCTGGAATTTCTCACCCCCAGGCTTTTTGAACCCCTGGGAATCGAAAATCCCACCTGGGAAACAGATCCCCGGGGCATCAACGTAGGGGGATGGGGACTCAGCGTTACCACCGAAGATATCTCCAAATTCGGCCAGCTCTACCTTCAGAAAGGCATGTGGGAAGGTAAACAACTCGTTTCAGAATCCTGGGTGGAAGAGGCCACTGCCCTCCAAACCTCCAATGGAAGCAATCCGGAAAGTGACTGGGACCAGGGCTATGGATACCAGTTCT
>CBDTYO010000326.1:0-4850 GCA_965364615.1 uncultured Bacteroidia bacterium | reverse complement strand
ATGGAAGCCGCTGCAGCATACGACAAGGAAGTGGTGATCCTCGACAGGCCCAATCCCCTGGGAGGGATCAGGGTGGAAGGTCCTCTGGTGGAGGAGGGCTATGTCTCCTTTGTGAGCCAGTACCGGATCCCCTATGTTTACGGTCTTACCTGCGGTGAGCTGGCCATGATGCTGAACAGGGAAGGGATGCTGGAAGGGGGTGTGCGTTGCAAGCTGAAGGTGGTCGGCATGGAGGGCTGGCGCCGTGACATGACCTTTGACCAGACCGGGCTTCCCTGGGTTCCTACCTCTCCCCACATTCCCGACCATCGCACGGCCTTTTTCTATCCCGCCACAGGCATTTTGGGAGAACTGGATCCCAATATGATCGGAATCGGATACACCCTTCCCTTCCAGGTGCTGGCCACGGAAAAAATTGATGCTGCCCGACTGGCCGAAGCCATGAATGCCCTGGGGCTCCCCGGGGTGCGATTCCGGCCCATCTACTTCACCCCTTATTACATGCCGCTGAAGGGAAAGGCTCTGCAGGGAGTGCAGCTGCACCTCACCGATCCCGTCAGGGCCCCGCTGACGTCCATCCAGTTCTGGTTTGTGCAGGAAGCCCATAAACTGGATCCCTCCTTCAATCCCTTTGAAGGAAAGGAGTCAAGGTACAGAATGTTCGATCAGGTGTGTGGTTCGGATCATCTTCGGAAGTCCCTGATGAAGGATTTTGATTTCTCCCTTTTGGAGGATTACTGGATGGTCGAAGCAGAAAACTTCAGGAAGCGATCCTCACAGTATTATCTCTATAAATAGCCTTACATGCAAGTATTTCTTAAAAAGATCCTACTGGCAGCGTGCATCCCTCTGATGACGGCGGGGATGCTGGCCCAGGAAGCTGTCCCCATGAACGATTCCATGGCCACGGCCCTGGTGCAGCGAAATGCCGATTCCCTGCTGAATGGCTCCTGGTTCAGGACCGCGGCGGCTTACCGGAAAATGGATTCCACCGAAATCAGGAAGGTTGAGCTCCTGAGCAGGCCCGACAGGATCAGGCTCTATGCAGGCAGTCAGCTGGCCTATGCTCCTTTCAGGGAAGCATTGGTGGACAGCCTGCTGCAGGGAATCGCCTCGGGATTGGCAGAACCCTATTCCAAATACCAGGTGGAGCTCTATGCGGGCAACCAAAACATCCGGAACCTGATACCCAATTACCACCGCTCCGGTTCCCGGTCCTTTGACAAGCGCCGAAGTCCGGGCAGCCTGAAAAGGAATTCGCCCCCGCTGGTGACTCCCCTTTCCAAGCCCTGGCTGGGGAGCTCCAGCCTTTACAATATCAACATTGCCCTGTGGCATAGCCACGGCTGGTATTACGAACCCAAACTGAACCGTTGGGAGTGGCAAAGGGCGAGGATCTTTCAAACGGTGGAGGACATTTATCCCCTGTCCTATACCCTGCCTTTCCTGGTTCCCATGCTGGAGCATGCCGGGGCCAATGTGCTGGTTCCCCGTGAGCGCGACTGGCAGATCCATGAGGTCATTGTGGACAACAACGGCAGCAGCGGGAACAGCCTGTTCGTTGCAGGCGAGCACCTGGAAGTGAGCGATCCCCAAACAGGATTCGGCATCGGGAATCCTCCTTACGTGGATGAGAATCCCTTCCGGCTGGGAACCTTCCTGAGCATGCCCTCCGACAGGCAAGCCTCCGAAATGATCCAGTGGATCCCTGACATTCCCGAAAGGGGCGAATATGCCGTATATATCTCCTACAAATCCATGGCAGAAAGTACCGAGGAGGCCCTCTACCGGGTCCATCATCTGGGAGGAGTCAGTGAATTCCGCATCAACCAGCAAATGGGTGGAGGCACCTGGATCTACCTGGGGAAGTTCAGTTTTGAGCAGGGCATCCATCCCGCACAGGGCAGGGTCGTACTGAGCAACGAGGGCGGCAGGCGCAGGAGCGTTGTTACCGCCGATGCCGTGAAATTCGGGGGAGGCATGGGGAACATTGCCCGGAACGGACTCACCGGCCAACGGCCCCGCTACCAGGAAGGAGCCCGTTACTACCTGCAATATGCCGGAATGCCCGACAGCCTGGTCTGGAAGCTGAACGAAGACAATGATTACAACGACGATTACCAGTCGAGGGGCGAGTGGGTGAACTACCTGGTGGGCGCACCCTCAGGACCCAAGGCCAACCGCGGGGCCAAAGGGCTGGGCATCCCCGTGGACCTTTCCTTTGCCTTTCACACCGATGCGGGGATCACCGATAACGATACGGTGATAGGCACCCTGGGGATTTACAGCACCACCTATGATCAGGGAAGGTTCCCGGCGGGATTGTCCAGAATGGCTTCCCGGGATCTGACGGATCTGATCCAGACACAGATTGTGGAAGACCTGCGATCGGTCTATGATCCGGCGTGGACCCGCAGGGGCATGTGGGACAGGGGCTACAGCGAGGCCTTCCGGCCCAATGTGCCTTCCATGCTCCTGGAGCTTTTCTCCCACCAGAACTTCCTGGATATGCGCTTCGGTCAGGAGCCCATGTTCCGCTTTCACGTGAGCCGGGCCATTTACAAAGGGATGCTCCGCTTTTTGAGCAGCCAGTATGGGCTTCCCTATGTGGTGCAGCCTTTGCCGGTGGATCATTTCCGTACCGAGCTGATCCCGGAAGGTGGCATGCGCCTGAGCTGGAAGCCCGTTTTCGATCCCCTGGAACCCACGGCCGGGCCGGAAAGCTACCTGGTATATACCCGTATCGACGGGGGAGGGTATGACAACGGGACCCCTGTTGAAGGAACGGAATACCTCCTGGAAGATCCCCTTCCCGATGCCATATATTCCTTCAGAGTAAGTGCGGTAAACCGGGGAGGAGAGAGCTTTCCCTCGGAAGAGCTTTCAGCCTGCGTGACCAGCGGAGCAGAGGCATGCCTGGCCATCATCAATGCCTTTGACCGCACAGGAGGTCCGGCCTGGTTTGACGATACCCACCATGCGGGTTTTATGAACATGGTGGACCAGGGGGTTCCGTGGGGAGTGGATCTCCATACGGTGGGGGACCAGTACGACTATGTGAAGGCCTCTCCCTGGCTCGACGATGATTCGCCCGGACACGGGGCGTCATATGCGGACCTGGAGGCCCATGTGATCCCTGGCAACAGTTTTGATTTCAGTTATATCCATGGACTATCGATCCGTAAGGCGGGCTATTCTTTCGTGTCGTACAGCGATGAGGCGGTGATGGATGACAGCCTGGACCTGTCATCCTACCCCATGGTCGATTACCTGGCAGGGGAGGAGCGATCCACCTACCTGCCAAAGAACGACTCCGTGATCCATTTCCAGGTATGGCCCGAAAGCATGCTTTTTGTGCTTGACAAATACTTGCATGGGGGAGGCAGTCTCCTGGTCAGCGGGGCACACATTGCTTCCGATATGCACCAGCATGGTCAGGACTCCCTCATCGGAAATCTTTTAAAGATCAGGTGGCGGACCAGCAATGCCTCCCGTCTGGGAAAATTTTACAGCATGGATCCTGGGTTTGCTCCTGTGGCGGAACAGTTCCGCTTCAACACCCGGGTGGATCCTGTGCTCTATACCGTGGAGGGAGCCGATGCCCTGGAACCCTTCGATTCCACCGCCATTACCCTGCTGAGATATGCGGAAAACAACATGAGTGCCGGAGTGGCCTACCGGGGCAAATACGGGGTGGTGTCCATGGGATTCCCCTTCGAGACCCTCACCGGACAGGAGCAACGGGACAGGGTCATGAAGCAGGTCATCCATTATTTACTGAAACCCAAAGAAGATGAGTAAGATCAATTGTTTTTTAAGCAGCAATACCCCACGGGTCTGGGATGAAACCATGGTGGAGTTGTGTGACAATCCACTGGTCAACCGGGTCTACCTGTTTGGGCAGGAGCGCCCGGGAGACCTGCCGGATAAATGCAGGTTCATACCCACCGACGGAAAGTTCAGTACCCAGACCGTCCGCAAGTTAGCCGATCATGCCACCGGGGCCGACTACTCGCTGATCCTGATCCGGGAAGGCCGGATCCACTTCGGCATGCTGGCCCTGGAAAGATTCCTGGACGTGGCGGAAGGCACAGGGGCAAGCATGGTCTACTCGGACTATTATGATCTGGTGGAAGGAAAGCTGAAGGCCCACCCGGTCATAGATTACCAGGCAGGCAGCCTGCGGGATGACTTCGAGTTCGGTCCACTGCTCTTTTTTAACAGTGCAGCCCTGGTTCAGGCTGTAGCGGGGATCGCAGAATCCCTGGAATTCGCAGGATTGTACCAGCTGAGGCTGAAGGTCAGCCAGGAAGGGCTTCCCTGGAGGATCCCCGAATACCTTTACTCGGTGGAGCCCCACGATACAAGGGCTTCGGGCAAAAAGATGTTTGACTACGTGGATCCAAAGAACAGGGCAGTGCAGGTGGAGATGGAGCAGGCAGCCACCACCCACCTGAAGGAAGTGAAGGCTTATTTGGAACCAGAGTTCAGGGACATTCAGTTTGAAGAGGATTCCTTCCCGGTGGAGGCCTCCGTCATCATTCCGGTGCTGAACCGTGAAAAGACCGTGGCCGATGCCATCGAATCTGTGATGACCCAGGAGTGCGGCTTTGATTTCAACCTGATCCTGGTGGACAACCATTCCACCGACCGCACCACGGCCATTGTGAAGGAACTGGCGGTGAAATACCCCAGGCTGATCCATGTGATCCCGGAACGCAGGGACCTGGGCATCGGGGGATGCTGGAACGTGGGCATCCACCATCCGCAGTGCGGCAAATTTGCCGTTCAGCTCGACAGCGACGACCTATACGCGGGAAAGGATGCCCTGAAGATGATGGTCGAGGCTT
>CBDTYO010000325.1:0-4855 GCA_965364615.1 uncultured Bacteroidia bacterium | reverse complement strand
ACCATTTATAATAAGGAAAACAGCCAGATCAGCCATGAACAAATTCGTTCCATTTACGAAGACAGCTCGGGAGATCTATGGATTGGCACCCTGGATAAGCTGAACAGGTTTAATGTGCAAAACAATGAATTTCAGTCATTTGACTTAAGAGGCGATTATTACCTTCCCATAGAGAACAACCTTGTCCTGGCCATTACGCCCTATTCGGAAGTCTCAGATTCTTTGCTCTGGATAGGGACTGAAACGGGACTTTGTCTGTTTGACAGATATCGCCAGACATACAGGGTATTCCGCAAAGGAGACGGAAATGTGATCAGCAACGATAAAGTAGTGGCCATTTATCCTGCTGATAGCCAAAATATTTGGGTTGGCACTGATTTTGGACTAAATCTATTCAATCTGCAAAGTGAAACCAGTCAAGTCTTCTACCACATTCCCACCAATTCTGCTTCACTCAGCAACAACAAGATCTATTCCATATTTGAGGATCAGACCGGAAATCTCTGGTTTGCCACGGATAATGGGGTCAACCTGCTTCACAGGTCAGATATACCCTTCTCATTTTACCCGGTTCAGATAGAGATCGACGGTCAGCCCGTGGGGATCGAGGTGAATAATATCATCGCTGACCGGATGGGTAACTATTGGCTGGCCACCCATCAGGGGGTGATCTATTTTTCTGCCAAAGACGGGATCCTGAAATCATTCAAGCATCAATACAATGATCCCATGAGCCTGCTGGCCGACAAATGCCTGGATCTCTACCTGGACGAAAATGAAAAATTATGGATAGCCACCAACAAAGGCATAAATGTCTGGGATCCCGTCAGGTCGCGGATGCATTCATTCCCAGCCAGCTATGGCAGTCGAAGCAAGGGTTTGAGATCTCAGTTTACCAACAGCCTGGTGAGGGCCCGCGACGGCACATTCTGGGTCGGAACCTGGGACGGAGGGATCCATGAAATAAGGGGGGATCTGGATGATTTGAATACCATCTCTTACCACCGACAGCATGAGGTAAATTCAACAACTTTCACCAGCGATGCATCAAACCTTTGGATCGAAGAAAACCAGAAACTTTTCAGGCTGGACTTGTTGACCAGGGATTTCAGCGAAGTGGAGTCCATCCAGAAATCCACCGGGGGAAAACCCATCGAATCCATGATCTACTCCAGCAACGGTTCCCTGTGGCTGGGGATCGATAACGGGCTTGTGGAATACAGGACCTATGACGGCTCAAGTCAAGCCTATACACTAAAAGCCGGAAGGGATATCACCATAAGAGCTTTGCTGGAAGATCATCATGGGAACATCTGGTGCAGTTCTGAATCGAGCATCATTAAGTTTGACGTAGGCCGGCAGCAATTTGAGGTATTTCCCATCGGAAAGGACCTTCCGATGCATGGATTCCGGCCCAGGAGCTGTTGCAAAACCCCGGACGGCATGCTGGCTTTTGGCGGGCAGGATGGCTTCATTGTGTTTGATCCGGATCAAGTATCATACTCTGGATATCAGGCGAGGATCGGCGTAAGTGAATTACACATTCAAAACGAACGGATCATGCCTGGCCAGCCATTCAGAGGGCAAAAAATCCTGGAGAAGTCTGTATTCTTTGAGGATGAATTGACGCTCAGGTATCGCCACAGTTCCCTGATGCTTAAAATAGCCTCCCCCAACTACGGAAACCTAACCCAAAGGAATTATGCCTACATGCTTGAAGGATTTGACAGCGATTGGAGGTATACAACAGCTGACCAGAGCTTTGCCGTCTATTCAAATCTCCCCCCCGGAAAATACAATTTCCTGTTGCGCGGATCAACCAGCGATGGAGTGTTAGGTGACCATATAAGTTCATTAAGCCTAAGAATCAAACCCCCGCCCTGGGCAAGTCGGGGAGTCATCGCCCTGTACATCCTCGTTACCCTTGTTCTTGCTTTTCTGATTGCATATATGATCCGGAACAAGGCCCGTTGGATGAAAAGGCTGGAGATGATTCGTGCTGAGAATGAACGCAACGAAGAAATGGCCATGTTGAAACAGCGCTTCTTCACCAATGTTTCCCATGAGTTTCGTACCCCGCTTACCCTGATCTCAGGACCCACCCAGGAAATCCTGGAAAAGAATACCATCGACAGCGAAAACAGAAAACTGGTGGAGATTATTTCCAAAAATTCAGGGCGCATGCTGCGTCTGGTCAACCAGCTGATTGATTTCAGGAAAATGGAACTTGGACCGGTAAGTCTGAATGCTACGAAAAGGGATGTGGTGGCCTTTTGCAAGCAGGTATTTTATCATTTTGACGATCAGGCCCAAAGGAAAAACATTGAGTTTTCCTTTCATTCCGGCATGGAAAGACTGGAGATGTCCTTTGATCCGGGAAAAATGGAAACCGTGCTTTACAATCTGCTCTCCAATGCCTTCAACTTTACCCCTTCGGAAGGCAAGATCAGCATGGAACTGGAGCTGAAAAATGGATCTCACGACACAAAAGATCCTCCTAGTTGCCGGATCAGGGTGAGGGACTCGGGACCCGGGATCTCCAAAAAGGAAATACCGAAAATCTTTGACAGGTTTTATCAGAGCAGGGAGGATCAAAGGTCATCCTCTGGTTCAGGGATAGGTCTTACCATGGTCAAGGAATATGTGAAGATGCACGGTGGAAAAGTCACCGTGAAAAGCAAATCCGGCCAGGGCTCTGTTTTCAGTGTGATACTGCCGGTAAAACGAGCGGAGTCTGTTCCTGGGAACTCCCATCAGGCAGACACCATGGCCCCGCATGATACAAGGAAAACAAGGCTTCATGAAGAGGCTGATACATCTGAAAGAACCACCATCAAACCCGGTAGCCCGGTCATTCTTCTGGTGGAGGACAATCCCGAAATCATCGACTTCATCAAACTTGGACTTGCCGATAAATATACATTCAGATTTGCTGAAAACGGAGCAGAAGCCTTGCAAAGTGTGGATACCGAAATTCCCGATCTGATCATCAGCGATGTGGTCATGCCTGAGATGGATGGACTGGACCTGTGCACCAGAGTAAGGGAAAATCCCAGGACCAGCCACCTTCCTTTCATCATGATTTCTGCCCTGACCCTGAGCGACCAGCAGATTGAAGGACTTAAAAGCGGAGCAGATGCATATCTTACCAAGCCCTTTTCATTAAAATACCTGGATGCGCTCATTGAGAATTTATTTCACAGGAAAGAGCTGCTGCTGGGATACGCCAATATGCAATCCATCATCAATCCCTCAGTAATAAGGGTATCCTCCACCGAGGAGAAGATCCTGAAACAAGTGATCACTTTCATTGAAAGTCACATTTCAGATCCGGAATTGAATGTGAAGAACATCTGCCAGGCCACAGGTTTTAGCCACTCCTACCTTTACAGGACCATCAAACGGATGACGGGTTCAACCCTGAATGATCTGATCAAGGACATCCGGATCAAAAGGGCTGCCCAGCTACTCAAAACCCGAAAACTGAGCATCGCCGAAGTCATGGTGGAAGTTGGATTTTCCAACCATTCCTACTTCTCAAAATGTTTCAGAAAGGAATATAGAGTATCCCCCGGAAATTACCTGGCCAGCCTGGAGTAAGTCCCAATACAACAGTCTGATTATCAGAGCTTTCTGAAAATATTCTCTTTTCTCAGTCAGCCATCTTTGCCCATTATTTTTCCAATTCTGACCAAAAATTTTCCATGAAAGGCGGTTAAATTATCCTTTTTATGAAAATATGGTTCCACCCCGAATCGATCTATGCCGTATTATTAAATCAATGAATATCAGGAAGCGGAAGATACTCTATAACAGCATCATCATATTGCTCTCAATACTCATGCTTGCTGCTACAGTATTGATCATTTATTCACTGGCAATCCATTACTAACATGCACTACTAAAACTAATCTTATGAAAAAATTCTTCAAATTTTGCCTTTTTGGTGTTCTGCTGGTCTTGCAAGCCCATCTTGTATTTGGCCAGGAGATAACCATTACAGGAACTGTGAGTGAAGCCTCAGGAGATCCCTTGCCCGGTGTGAACATCATGGTGGCGGGTACAACCCTTGGTGCTATCTCAAATCAGGATGGTAACTACTCCATTACCGTTCCCAATGAGAATGCAGTACTTTCATTTTCTTTCGTAGGTTATCTTACACAGGAAGTCGCCGTTGGGAACCAGACCTCCATTAACGTGACCCTGACTGAAGATGCCATAGGTTTGGAAGAACTTGTGGTGGTTGGGTACGGAACCAGGAAAAAAGCAAATCTTACCGGTGCCGTAGCCACTGTGCAATCTGAAGAACTGGAAAAAATCACCAGTGTGAATTCAACCAATCTGCTGGAAGGACAGATGGCAGGGGTCATTACAAAAGAAGTCTCTGGCCAGCCTGGAGCAGACAATACCAGGATCAGCATCAGGGGATTCGGGAGTCCACTTATCCTTATTGATGGGGAGGAAAGACAATTGAGCAGCGTGGATCCCAACATGATCGAATCCATCAGTGTGCTGAAGGATGCGGCGGCTGCCATCTATGGTGCACGATCCGGAAACGGGGTCATCCTGGTGACTACAAAAAGAGGAGCTGTCAATCAAGGTCCCCAGATCAAGTACCAGGGGTCCTACTCCATACAGCAGTTTACCAACAAACCCGGACTCATCGTGGATGCCGGGACCTATCTGGATGCCTGGACCGAAGCGGAAGTGAATGTGGGACTGACCCCGACTTACAGTCAGGATGAAATCGCACTCTGGAAAGCAGGGGAAGGCCGCTATATCAGCTATGACTGGTTTGACTGGGCCTATAAGAACTGGGCCCCCAGGCAGAAACACAACCTGAGTGTCCAGGGAG
>CBDTYO010000324.1:0-4855 GCA_965364615.1 uncultured Bacteroidia bacterium | reverse complement strand
GAAACACCTATGACCTGGTGACAGGCAGTGTGATCGATACGGCCACCTGGTACCACATGGCCCTGCGGTGGGATGGGAGCAACGTGACCGGTTACCTGAACGGAGCACAGGATTTTGGCCCCACCCCCTACTTTGAGCTGGATACGGTCAGGGAGATCTTTATCATGACCTGGATGCCCTCTTCCGAATCGGTCAGGGGAAGGCTGGATGAACTGAGGGTCTCGGATGTGGCCCGGGACTCAGCCTGGATCGCAGCTTCCTATACCAACCAATCCCAACCTGCACTTTACATACAGGCAGGGGTAGCGGAGGAAGGGGCCCCCGTGCCCAACGACCTTCCCTGCGAGGCCATTGTTCTGCCCGTGCGGGAAACCTGCACCTTCGACCGATACACCACCTTGCATGCCACCGCGTCAGGCATTGCAGATCCGGGTTGCGGAGACTACCTTGGAGGTGATGTATGGTTCAAACTGGAAGTTCCGCCTACAGGAGCGATCGAAATACAGACCTTCACAGAAGCAGTGGCCCAATATCCCAATAATGAAGGCTGGAATTACCGGGGGGGAATGGCCGTCTATTCGGGCGATTGCGGAAGCCTGACCCTGATGGAATGCCATGTGAACGATGGCACCTACCACCCCCGCATGCCAGGAGGCACCCTGGTCGGGCTGACCCCGGGGGATACCCTATGGGTCCGCTTCTGGGAATTTCACAACAACGACCCGGGATTGTTTGATATATGTGTGACTGAATTGGACATTATGCCCTATGACGTCTTAGGCGGGGGCGCTTTTTGTGTGGGAGATACGGGGGTTTCGGTAAGCCTGTCCCTTTCAGATCCTGGCATCCTGTACACACTGTTGCTCAATGATACCTTGAGATTGGATACCCTGGCGGGTACAGGGACTTCCCTGACCTGGTCTCCACTTACGGACCCGGGCACATACAAGGTGGAAGCAGAGAATCCTTTAAACGATTCGGTGCAGATGATGAATGGCTCCGCTGCAGTGGAGGCGTTTGCCCTGCCCCAACTTTCGGCCACTCCGACCCATGTGAGTTGTTTCGAACTGGACAATGGCTCCATCGATCTAACGGTGAATGCCCAGGCTCCCCATGTGCAGGAATGGACCGGACCTTCGGGATTTACCTCCCTGGAGGAGGATTTGGAAGATCTTGCCCCGGGGGACTATGTGGTCATGGTGACAGACACCAACGGCTGTATCAGCATCTCTGCCCCTTTGACCATTACCGAACCCGAGCTGCTGGTGGCTGCGTTGGAATCCGTTGCTGCGCTGACCAGCTACGAAGCCAGGGATGGTTCGGTGGAGATTTCCATCGCGGGAGGAACCCTTCCCTACCAGGTATACTGGACAGGAACCGATGGGTATGAGTCCACCATGGAAGACGCGGACAGCATGACGGTGGGATATTACCGGGTGATGGTCACCGATAACCAGGGATGCCAGGACTCCATTGAGGGCATAAGGCTCATCCTGGAAGATAATCCCGACGAGCTTTTCATTCCGGAAAGCTTCTCACCCAACGGGGATGGTTATAACGATCGCTTTGTCATCCTGGGGATCGAAAATTTCGCAGACAATGAACTGATGGTCTTCAACAGGCAGGGGATCACGGTCTTTTACCGGGCCAATTACCAGAACGACTGGGACGGCACCCCCGGGGAGGGCAGGGTGCAGGGGGGAGTGCTTCCCGAAGGCACTTACTACTACATATTCAAATACGGAGAAAACGGCATTCGCAAAGGCTATGTATACATCAACCGGGAATAGGAACCAGGGCACTTCCAGGTGGCCGGTCATGGCCCTGGTGCTTTTGTTCGCCTTGCTTTTTAAGGTAGAGGGACAGGAGCCTGTGTTCTTTGCGCAGCACCAGCAGAACCGGATGGCCTATAATCCGGCCTGGGCCGGCGACCGCGAAATTCCCGGATTTTCGCTGCTCTCCAGGCAGCAATGGGTGAGTTGGGAGGGATCTCCTTCATCCAACCTGCTGAACTTCCACACCCGGTTGCCCGACAAGAACGTGGGAGTAGGCATCGCCCTGGAGTATGACCGCATGGGGCCGGTGCAATACTCGGGATTAAGGGGGATGTATTCCTACACCCTGCAAGTGGGTAATTCGGGCACCCTGAAACTGGGCCTGCAGGGAGAGCTCCGGCTCCTCCAGATCAAGATCGCCCAGCTGCAGCTGGTGGATCAGGGAGATCCCCTGTACGGGGAAGATCCCGGCATGAAATTCCAGCCCAATTTCGGCATCGGGGCAGCCTTTGTGCAAGGCAAATTCCGGGCAGGGATCTCCCTGCCCAGGATGCTGAACAGTGCGTTGACCCCCCATGGGGAAGAGACCAGCCGCTGGAGCAATTCGCACCAGGTACTTTACCTGGACCTGGGCTGGCAACAAACGATCAATGACAATATCAGCGTGGACCCCTCCCTCCTGCTGGCCTTCTCAGCAGGCAGGTCCCCCCTGGTGGAACTCTCCGGACTGGTGCATTTTGGGGAAAAAATCAGCCTGGGAGCCATGTTCAGGTTCGACCAGACGGTGGGAGGCATGATCCAGTATAAGCACCTTAACAAATATATATTTGGTTACTCCTATGACCTAGCATTGGGAAAACTCCTGAACAACGTAGGCACCCATGAGTTGTTCCTGGGATATAACCTCCCGTTCAACCAGATGAAAACGCTATCACCCCGAAGGTTTTAATGATACGTACCATGAAACACAATCCAACATACCTGATGATCCTGGCCTTCTGTTCCCTGATGATGCTTCCACAATGGGGATGGTCCCAGTCGGCCCCGGCCGAAGAAGAGAATATCCCCTACCTGGTAACCTTTGGGGCACAATCTGAAAGATCCTGGGGCGATGACGACTTCTGCCAGATTTTTTTCCTGCTGGTCCCCTCTTCACAAACAGCACCCATCTACCTCCGGGTATTTGATCCGGACACAGGAGGAGAGCTGGACGAGGGCAAGGGAGCGTTTAATACCGATGTGCGGTTCTCCGTCTATGGTGGTGCTGGTTGCTATTCCGATCCCGATGCCCAGGGCGTGGATCCCATCGGGAACTATAAGAGCGGAAACCTGCTTGCATCCAGGAGTTTTGGAGAGAGCAACCGTTTCGACAACGACTGGTATACTTTCGGCCCTTTCAATCCGGCCGAAGGAGAGTATGTGGAGAAATTTGACGGAAGGGTATTCAAAGTGATTGCCCAGGGGGAATCGGGCGACGACGGAAATCTGTACCGCTATTTCCTGAGTACCGAACCCAAGGAGAACCGCGAAGTGGAAGGGGGCAATATATTCACCTTCGAATACACCTTCAGGCTTTCCAACAACCAGAACAATGTATCCCAGATATATCCTTACCTGGATGACCGGACCATCTCGGTCAAGATCAGCAATTTTGATTGGGACGACGATGGCTTCATCCGCCTGGTGTCCGTGGCCAAGAATGGAGAATTGTGTCCCATTTCCGGAGAAGACAACTGGGTCGCCCAGGAGTTCAAGGTCAGCGAGGAGGAGAGGAACACTTCCATGGAGGTCCAGTTTATCAAGAACAGGACCAAACATGTCAAGAACAACAACGTGGTGATCACGGTGCAAAATCAATATGGGGAAATGCTGCCCTTTTATGTGATCCCCATCGGCGGCATTCCTGTTTACAGGCCCAAGATCCAAATGAGGGTCATAGAGCGATAGCACACAGGCATGGTTGGCAGAATAAGCACATATCCATTGATGATCAGGACAGCACTCTTGCTGCTGTCCATCCTGTATCTGCCTCCATGCTGGAGCCAGATCCACAAAGTCATCGACTACAGCGAAAGCAGCGGCCTTCCCCAACCCTATGTCTACTCGCTTGCACAGGATCGCACGGGCCATCTCTGGATCGGGACCGGGGAAGGGCTGTCACGCTTTGATGGCAATGCTTTTGAGGTATTTACCGAGTCCGATTCCCTGTGCGATAACTTCCTGCTTTCTTCCCATGTCAATGAACAGGGGGTCTGGTTCGGCCATATGAACGGAGGCGTCTCCCTTTACGACGGAAGGACCTTCAGGCAGGTGGTAAAAGGGGATCTGGGGACCGGCAGTGTGACTGACATAAAGACCCGGGACCGCAACACATGGATCGCTACCCAAACGGGAGGGATCTGGAGAATCGGCCGCGACCTGGAAGCTGTGTTGTACCTGGACACAGTCCGGTCGCCTTCCATTTTTGCTATCGAGATGCTTTCCTCCACGGAAATGCTGGTGGGAGGCATTGACGGGGTCTATCTGTATTCCCTGGAGCATGCCACTGAGACCTTAAGGCTGATCAGTTCCATGGAAGGACTTCCTGAAACCAAGATCCAGGACCTGGTGCTTTCCGGTGACCAGGAAATCGTGTACATCCTGACCATGGATGAGGGGATCTTTAGCTACAATACCACAGATCTCAGCATGCAAGCCGAGCCCCTGGGCCTGGACATGGTGTCACAGATCGAAGGACCCCAGCAGCTTTTTCAAGATGCAGACAGGAACCTGTGGATCCCCACTTTTGGCAACGGACTCTATAAACTGGTCAGGGATGCGGAAGGAGTTTTTAATTCCTGGATCAATTTTTCTGAACGTTCAGGATTGCCCGGGGACAATGTGAAATATGTGATGCAGGACCGGGAGCAGAACATCTGGCTGGGGATGTTCGGAACCGGGCTGGTTCGTTTGGTGGACGAAGCCTATACCTATTACCTCCTGGACGAACCTGGCATGGACAACAATATCCAGGCAATGTATGTGAACCAGCAAGTGGCCTGGCTGGGGACCGGAACTGGGGTGATTCGCCTGGATCTTAC
>CBDTYO010000323.1:0-4856 GCA_965364615.1 uncultured Bacteroidia bacterium | reverse complement strand
TCCGACCTGCTGGGAGCCACCGCCATGGGAGTGAGAAATATCCTGGCCATCACGGGCGATCCGCCCATGATTGGCGATTATCCCCAGGCCACTGCTGTATTTGACATAGATTCCATCGGATTGGTGCACCTGATCGACAATCTGAACCATGGTATCGATGTGGGGGAGAAGCGCATCGGCGATCCCACCTCTTTTTTTACCGGGGTGGGCATGGATCCCAACAGTGTGAATCCGGACCATGAAATTCACCGCCTGCAATTGAAAAAGGAGGCTGGGGCGGAATATGTCATCACCCAGCCGGTATTTGACGTGGATTCGCTGGAAGCCTTCCTGGAGAAGGTGGATCTGGGGAATATGTTCCTGGTGGCAGGCATATGGCCCCTGGTGAGTTTGCGGAATGCCGAGTTCATGAAAAATGAAGTACCAGGAGTGTATGTCCCCGATGATGTCATACGGAGGATGGCCGCATTTGAGACCCGGGAGGATCAGCTGAAAGCCGGACTTGAACTGGCTCAGGGAATGGTGGACCGGGTATTGGGCTTTGTGCAGGGGATCCAGGTAAGTGCCCCCTTTGGAAGGTACAATCTCGCGGTGGAAGTGGCTGGAGCCTTGCTGAAAGCATAACATGATATGTCCATATAAAACCGAACCATGAAAATTCTATCCTGTATGACTGCGGCGATGCTGTTGGGCCTGGGTGTCCTGAGTGCCCAGCTGCATCCCGATTATGAGAATCCCGCTGTTTTCCAACGCAATCAGGAAGCGCCCCATGCCACCCTGATGCCCTACCCTTCGGTGGAAAAGGCCCTGGAGGGAGCCAGAAAATCCTCCTCCCATCATTTTTCCCTCAATGGAGACTGGCAGTTCCACTGGGCCGAGAATCCCGGGGAGGCACCGGAGGATTTTTATAAGCCCGGGAAGGACAGGAGCCAATGGGCATCCATCAAAGTTCCCTCCAACTGGCAGATGGAAGGCTTCGGATATCCTCTGTTCCGGAACATCGGGTTGCCCCATCCATACAGACCACCCCTGGTTCCCAAGCAGTTCAACCCCACGGGTTCCTATTACCGCACCTTTGTGCTTCCTGAAGATTGGAAAGAACGTCAGGTCTTCCTCCATTTCGAAGGGGTACACTCAGCTTCCTATGTCTGGGTGAACGGCAGGGAGGTAGGCTACAACCAGGGCGGCATGGAACCGGCTGAATACGACATCACCCCTTTTTTGAAAGGAGGTGAAAACAATATAGCCGTCAGGGTTTTGCGATACAGCGACGGAGCCTATATGGAGGACCAGGATACCTGGCGTTTGTCGGGGATCTACCGGGATGTTTACCTGATGTCCACTCCCCGGGAGCATATCCGGGATTTTTATGTCACCACGGATCTGGACGGGGATTACAGGGATGCAACACTCGGGGTGGAAACCTGGATAAAAAATTACGGCCAGAAAAAATCAGCCTCCACCGAAGTCCGGCTTACCCTCTTTGATCCCCAGGGAAAGGAAGTGCCTCAGGGGAAAGCTTCTGTGCCGGTGAAACCCCTGAAAGAGGGGGAAGAGCTGGAATTCCTGCACCAGTTGCAGATCAGTTCGCCCCTGCTCTGGTCGGCCGAGTACCCCCGGCTCTATACCCTGACCATGGAATTGATGGCAGGGAGTGAGGTGCTGGAAGTGTTGAGTACCCGGGTCGGATTCCGGGAAGTGGAGGTCATTGATCAGGCCATTTGCGTGAATGGCGTTCCCATAAAGTTTAACGGGGTAAACAGCCATATGATACATCCCGAAACGGGTCATGCCATGGACGTGGAAACCATGCGCAAGGACCTTCATCTGATGAAGCAGTTTAACATCAATTGCGTGCGTACCAGCCATTATCCTCCCAATGTGGAATACCTGGATCTGGCGGATGAGCTGGGGATTTACGTGGTGGATGAGACCGGCGACGAGGCCCATGCCTATACAGAGATTTCGGAGATGCCCGAGTGGAGGGAGCAATATCTTGATCGCATGCGCAAGATGGTGTACCGCGACCGCAATCATGCTTCGGTGGTGATCTGGAGTGCAGGGAATGAAAGCGGATCGGGCGATAACATCTGTGCCCTGATTGCAGGGGGCAAGGAGATCGATCCTTCCCGGCCAGCCTGGTTGTACGGGGGGAATCGTGACGAGGATCCTCTCACCAATCCCATTCGCTGTGAGGATATAGTGGGCCCCAGGTACCTGCAACCCTTTCTCCTGGAGCACCGTTTTGGCAAATCGGACGACCCCCGTCCTTCCTTCATGGATGAATATATTGCAGCGACCGGGAATGGCCTGGGGGCACTGGATGATTACTGGGAGCTGATCTACAAATACAGGCGGCTGAGCGGAGGGGCGATCTGGGACTGGATGAGTCAGGGGATCAGCATGCCGGTGGTTAGCACTCCCGATGCCTCTCCTGCCGGGGTCAAATGCGTATTTATCAACAAAGCCCACCTGGTGCCGGGCGATGATGGAAAGGCGTTGTATTTGAGCGGTCACGACGACTGGCTGGAAATATACCGGGATCCCGGCCTGGATATCAGCGGGGAAGAACTTACCCTGAGCTTTTACGTCAAGCCCGAGGTGTACAATGGTTTTGCCTCTTTCCTGACCAAGGGGGATTATCAGTTCGGGATCATACAATCCGATGGGAACCACCTGGAGTTTTACCTGAATACCGGCCGGAAGCATACCTTGACAGGCGACTTGCCCGATAACTGGGTGAGCCATTGGCACCATGTGGTGGGAACTTATGATGGGACAGCAATGAAGCTGTATGTGGACGGAAAGCTGCTGGCCAGTCAGGCGTGCAGGGGAAACATCGTCAATGCCCCCTACCAGGTGATCCTGGGCAAGAGTGCCGAGCTCAGGGACAGTCATTTGGGCTACCTGTGCAATGCCACCCTTGACAGGGTGCGGATATTCGATTCGGTCATACCGGTAGAACAGTTGGCAGACAATGACCAATCGCTGATGCCCGGCTCCCGGCTCTGGCTGGATTTCGAAAGCTCAGAGGAGGAAGGATCCTACTATTCCATCGGCATCCCTGGCCGGACTTACGGACTGGTGTGGCCCGACCGTTCCATTCAGCCAGAGCTCTGGCAGATGAAAAAATCGCCCCAACCCGTGGAATTTGAGGCAACAATGCTGGAGGAGGGTCACATCAGGATCACCAACCGCCACCATTTCAGGAACCTGGAAGAGCTGGACTTCAACTGGGAACTGACGGCCAACGGCGAAGCGCAGCAGGGTGGCAGTTTCACATTGAACCTGGCTCCGGGAGAGACAGAGGAAATACAGATTCCTTTCACCAGGGAGGATATCCCCGGCAGGGTGGATCATTTGCTGATCAGCTGCTCCACCCGGGAAGATCAGCCCTGGGCCCGGAAGGGCCATGAGGTGGCCTGGGAGCAGTTCGGATTCCCTTTACAAATCCAGGATGAAAAAGAAGAAGCGGTCTATTCCAACCTTGTTTTGTCGGAGGATGAAGGATCGGTACAGGTGGAAGGAGACGGTTTTGTATATGCCTTCCAAAAGCAGGAGGGAATGCTCTCCTCCATGTTGCTCCATGGAAAGGAACTCCTTAAACGGGGGCCCCGCCTGAATGTCTGGAGGGCACCCCTGGCCAATGACCTGGATTCCTGGAATTTCCGGCGGACCGAGATGGGCCATGTGACCGAAGGGATGGGAAGGGAGACAGCCAACGGATGGCGATCCATCGGATTGGACCAACTGGAGCAGGTGGTGGACCATTTTGACTGCACTGCGGATGTGCAGGCGGTCCGGATACACGTGGAAGCAAGCCTGATTGCCAGGAACTACACCACCGGGTTCAAGGTCTTTTATGATTATACCATTTACGGGAATGGGAAGATGAAAATCCATACCAGGGTTTCTGCCCGTGGAAATATGACCAAGTGGATTCCCAAAGTGGGACTGCAGATGGAGCTGCCTGGCGAGTTTCAACAGATGGAATGGTTTGGAAGAGGGCCCTTTGAAACCTATCCTGACCGCTTCACCGGGGCAAAGACCGGGATCTACAAAACCACCGTGGAGGAGGCCTATGAGCCCTACATCATTCCCCAGGATTACGGGAACCGCAGCTTTGTGCACTGGTTTAACCTGACGGATCAGGAAGGGACAGGGCTCCATATCACGGCTCCGCAAAGTTTTCATGTCAGTGCACAGAAATACTCCACCGACAACCTGGACCGCGCTCACTATCCCTTCCAGCTGAAGGAAGAGAACCTTGTTACCCTGAATCTGGATCACCGGGTCACAGGGGTGGGGGGAACGGCCCGGTCGGTCTTGAATCCCTACCGGGTGGCGCCCGGAGAATTTGATTTCACCTTCACGCTCGATCCCTTAATGAAATAACGCCCATGAAAAAATTGGTTCTTTTGGGATGGTATGGAGTTTTCTCTGCCTCCCTGCTGATTGCCTCGCCGCCGGCGGCTCCGGAAGATCCTGAAGTACCCATCTGGGACCGCAAGGAAATCCGCCTGAACAGTGCAACCGGGTATGAAAATCCCCTGTATGATGTGGGGGAATTCCATGCCCTTTTTACTGCTCCTTCGGGACGCCAGCAGAAGATCCATGGTTTTTGGGATGGGGGAAGGCAATGGAAGATCCGGTTCATGCCCGATGAAAAAGGCCCCTGGACCTTCGAAACATTCTGTTCCGATACCTCCAACACGGGTCTCCATGGAGTCAGGGGATCCTTTGCCTGCACAGAGAACAACAGTGAGCTGGCACTATACCGGCACGGACCTGTGACTGTGGAGAAGGGGAATTACCACATGAACCACCGGGATGGCACCCCCTTTTTCTGGCTGGGC
>CBDTYO010000322.1:0-4872 GCA_965364615.1 uncultured Bacteroidia bacterium | reverse complement strand
CCAAATGCCTTGGCGGGGAGCGGGTATTTCCTGATGCCGTAATGGTAGTAAAGACCTGCCTGGGCACCCCAGCAGATGTGCATGGTGCTGCTCACATGGGTCTTGCTCCATTCCAGGATCTCGCACAGGCTCTTCCAGTAATCCACCTCCTCAAATTCCAGATGCTCCACCGGTGCCCCGGTAATGATCAGGCCATCATATTTGTGTGATTTGATCTCATCAAAGGTCTTGTAGAATACTTCCATGTGCTCACGGGGCGTATTCTTGGACTCATGCTCATCCATGTAGAGCAGGTCCAGTTCCACCTGCAGGGGGGTATTGGCCAGAGAACGAAGCAGGTCCGTTTCGGTCACCATTTTCACGGGCATCAGGTTCAGAAGGGCCACTCGCAGGGGACGAATGTCCTGGTGGATGGCCCGGCTTTCCTCCATGATGAAGATATTCTCCCTTTTCAACTCCTCGATGGCAGGGAGTTGGCTTGGTACATTGATGGGCATGACGGTCTATTTCAATTAATAACTCCTAAGGATAAACTTTTGTTCCCAAGTATAATACATTATGGCCGATCGTCCAATGAAAAAGGCCATTCTAAGGGTTGGCGAATACCAGAAAAAATGTGCTACCCTCTCCCGGAGAGCTGGTCACTCGAACAAAACCCTTATGCAATCGCATGACATGCTGGGAAAAACTGAGTCCGACTCCGGTCCCGTTTTCCTTGGTCGAAAAGAAGGGCATGAAGATGCTTTCCATTTCATCCTTGGGAATGCCTGTCCCGGTATCTTCCACCGAAATATGGATTTCTTTCCGGATTGGGGCTGCACGTAGAGTAATGGTTCTTATGCTTTGGCTTTTGACCGCTTCCATGGCATTCTTGACCAGGTTGATCAATACCTGTTCGATCATTCTGGCATCCATTTTTATCTGAAGCCCGGGAACCGGAGGCTGAAACGCCAACTGGATATTTTCTTGCTCAGCCTGCTCCTTAAAAAGGAGAATGATTCGCTCCAACAGAGGAAGAAGAGGGGTAAGAACAGGTTTGAATTCGGGGGTCCTGTACAGGTTGGTATAGGCATCCAGGAAGACAGAAAGCCCGGCGGCCCGGCGGTGGATGGTATCCAATCCGGTTTGGAGTTCTTCCACCTCCTCCTTTTTCAGTTGGTCCAGCTTCACCAGTTCACCTTCGGATTGCAGCCTTTCACTGAGGTTTCCGGCGATCAGTTTGATGGGACTGATGGAGTTCAGGATCTCGTGACGCAGCACCCGAAGCAGTTTTTGCCAGGCTTCCAGTTCGTTCTGGTCCATTTCCCGGCTAATGTCGCGCACGGAGACCAGGTTGATCTCTTCGCCCTTCAGCACAAATCCGGACGACAGGAATATAAGGTGGTGGGATTGCCCCTGTAACTCGATTTTCTTCAGGGTTTCCTTTCCGGGTGAAAAGGATTGAAAGAATCCGGGGAGTTCTTCTGCCACCGGGGACAGCTCATCCAGGCGGGACAATGTTTCTAATCCGAAAAGTTCCAGGAAAGCCCGGTTGATCATTTTCACCTCTCCCTGGCCATTGAATGCCATCAATCCGAATTGCACATGATTGACCGTCTCTTCAAAGAAACGCTGTTCTGCCTCCCTGTCGAGCCTGACCAGTCGGAAATCTTTGATCAGGGCATTGAATCCTGTGTGGATGGCACTGAAATAGGGATCCCGGCCCACCCGGGCAAACTGCATCGTCGGATCGTCGTTGCTCATGGCATTGATCAGTTTCAACAGGTCGCGCCTGATCCGGGTCAGGAACAGGATCATGGCCAGGGTTTCCAGGATCAGGGCCACCACCAGCAGGGAGATGGTAACCGGAAACTCAGGTTTTTGGAGGTAGATCCCCAGCAGGATGGAAGTCCCCACAATGACAGCTACGAAAGCCAGGATGGACCAGAGGAAGCGGCTAAAGACCATATTTCTTCATTTTCTGGTAGAGGGTGGATCGATTGATGCCCAGCACCTTGGCTGTGGCGCTGACGTTACCGCGTTCTTCCCGGAGTGCCTGGGCAATCACGGCTTTTTCATGCTCTTCCAGGTTCAGGGTGGAAGGACCCGGAGGAGCCTGGTCGTTTTTGGGTCCTGCAGTCAGGGATATATCTGAAATCACATATCCCTCGGACAGGATCACCGCCTTCTCCATGGCATGTTCAAGTTCGCGGATGTTCCCGGGCCAGGGATGTTGCTTCAGCTGCTCCAGGGCAGCATCTGACAGTTTCAGTGTTTCTTTGCGGTATTGTTCACAGTATTTATTCAGGAAGAATGCTGCCAGTGTCGGAATATCCTCTTTGCGTTCCCTCAGGGGCGGGATCTCTATTTCAATGGCATTGATCCGGTAGTATAGATCTTCACGAAAGGTTTTCTCGACGATCATTTCCTTCAGGGGCATGTTGGTGGCGGTAATTACCCTTACATCGACCGGTTTGGGGACCGATGAACCCACCGGGTATACTTCGTTGTTTTGAAGCACTGATAGCAGTTTGCTCTGCAGTCCGGGGGGAAGGTTGCCTATCTCGTCCAGGAACAGGGTTCCTCCCGAGGCTATGACAAAGCGGCCGTCGCGCTCTTCCCGGGCATCCGTAAATGCTCCTTTGGTGTGGCCGAACAATTCGCTTTCAAAAAGGCTCTCCGGAAGGGCCCCCAGGTCCGTTTTCATAAAGATCTCATCCCTTCTTTCCGACAAGCGATGGATTTCCCGGGCCACTACTTCCTTGCCTGTACCGTTTTCCCCCAGGATCAGGACCGAAGCATCGGTAGCTGCTACCTTGGCCACCATCTGGTCCACCTTTTTCATGGCCACAGACCTACAGTGACATATATTCAGGTCTTTTTCCAGCTCCCGGGCCAGGTGTGCCTGTTTCTTTTTCAGCAAGCTTACTTCCAAACGGCTTTTCCTTAGTTCATAAGCTCCGACCAGGGTGGAAAGGATCTTCTGCTCGTCCCATGATTTCATGATGAAATCCATGGCTCCCTCCTTCAGAGAACGGATGGCCAGTTCCACGTCCCCGAAAGCAGTGATAAAGACCACAGAGCTTTGGGGATCCTTTTCACGGATCTTGTTCATCCAGAAGATCCCCTCATTTCCAGTCACTTGTCCCGGCTTGAAATTCATATCCAGGAGAATGATATCATAGGACTGTTTTTCCAGGGTGGAAAGAATCAGGTTGGGATTGCGGAGGGTATCGATCCGCTCGAATTTCCTGGCCAGGATCAGCTTCAGTGCAATCAACAGGTCATTGTTGTCGTCTACGATCAATATGGATCCCTCTTTCCTGGACATGCATGCAAACTGGGTTTCACGGGATAAATTTAGGGCATTGTTGCATTCGGCCACACAAAGTGTTGGAAAATCCGACAGTCATTCTTTGGATTATTTAATTATATGGCTATGATACAGGGTATTATCAACTATGGCACGATATTGATACATACAGGGGAAAAGAAAACCCATGATCCGTAACTATTTTCTTATAGCTGTCCGAAACCTCTGGCGAAACAAGTTGATCACCCTGATCAACCTGCTGGGCATGGCCATTGGTTTTGGCATTTTCCTGATCCTGCTGGGCTGGATCCGTTTCGATAGCCGGTTTGATAAATTTCATACTGACATCGACCAGATGTATTTGCTGAATGTCCGCATTAACATGAATAATGCTGAATACACGTCTCAGCGGACCGGTGGGGTGTATTCCAGGGTATTGAAGGAACTGTATCCTGAGATTGAGAACAGCTGCCGGGTCAGCCAGCCCATGGAGTTTGAACTGGGGATACCTGTGGAAGACAAGGATGCAGATGTGCCCATGAAATACCTGGATGAAAACCAGGTGATCATGGTGGACAGCAACTTCTTCAGCTATTTCACATTCCCCCTGCTTGAGGGGGACAGGGAGGACCTGTTCACAGAACGGGATCACATTGTCATTACTGAAAGCCTTGCAAAAAAACTTTTTGGAGAAGAGAAGGCCATGGGAAAGGAGATCAAGATAGGGGAGGGCGGCTATTATACCGTGGCGGCTGTGGCATCGGACCCCCCGAAGGCATCCTCCTATCAGTTCAGGGCTTTGCTGGGTTTCCACGTTCTGGAGGAAATGGGGTACCCGATTAACGAATACGGAGGCACCATGTACTTCAATAATTTCAAGCTGGCTGACAGGAGTGACCTGGTGACGCTGAACAAAAATATCAATGAACACGTGCAGGAGAGTTTTGATTCAGATTTTGAATCACGCTACTTCCTGGACCGTTTTGACCGTTTGCACCTGCATGGGGAAAGTCAGGAGTGGATCGGCTATATGATCAACTACATCATGCTCCTAACGATCATGCTGATTGCCTGCATCAACTATATCAACCTCAGTACGGCAGGTTCTGCGCAGAGACTTAAAGAAATAGCCATCCGGAAAAGTGCCGGAGCCAGCAAGCGGCAACTGGTCCTTCAGTTTATGAGTGAATCCTACCTGCTTTTGCTGCTGGCACTCTACATTGGCTTTTTCATTGCAGAGCAACTGGTAAGAAATGTATTTCCTTCCTTTGATGTTTCGCTGCCACAAAACGAGGTTCCCAGAGACCTGGCCTTCTGGTTGCTGATAGCCGGGATCTACTTGCTTACCGGCCTGGTGGCAGGGCTCTATCCGGCGCTGAAAATTTCGGGCTACCGTCCCCTTGCATTTTTCTCCGGAGAGGGGATATCTAATCCGCGTTCGGGGGCCAGATCCAGGCGGATACTGATCGTGGTCCAGTTTGCTTTCTCCATTTTTTTCATCACCGTCTCCATATTTATTATCAGGCAGTTTACCCATATGAGACAGGCCGATCTGGGATTCAACCGGGAAAAGGTAAAAG
>CBDTYO010000321.1:0-4883 GCA_965364615.1 uncultured Bacteroidia bacterium | reverse complement strand
CGTGGCCAGGACGAGCGACCCCTCCTCGACGGCGGCTCCGCCCTGCTCGAAGGAGATGGTGACGAGCGGGTTCTCCGGGTCCTTCAAGCAGCCCAGGATGCAGGTGGGGACATCCGTGGAAAACAGTCAGCCGCTCTGATCGTAGTGGGGCCTGATCCGGCGGAAGAGGTATGGAAGGACAAGCTAATCGATCTCAGGGTAGATGACCATAATCAGCCCCTGGTGGAACTGGAAAGGCTCTTGCGGGTGCACCGTGCCTATGAACACATGAACCGGGGAGACCTGGCCGTGGAGCACCAGGACATGGAACTGGCCCTGCAGGAATATGGTGCCGCCGAGAAGATGTTCCCGAAAAACCTGGAGATGAAATACTGGAAAGCCGTGGCCCTGGCCAATAATGGACGCATGGAAGAGGCACTCCCCATTTTTCAATATGTATTTGACCGCGATGCAAACTGGAGGGAACTCACTGGGAGATTGCCTGCATCAGGCTTGCTGACAGTGTCCGAAGAGCAACTGCAGGATATCCTTGGCAATCAGTAGTCGGAATATCCCGTAGGGTACAACTGGTACCTGGTGATGTGGGACACCGTATTCTGATATCTTTCCAGGTTCTTCATTCTATCCCATTCCGGGTGATTCACAAAGGCATCCCAATTGGCCGCCTGGGCCGCCGTATCTGCATGGGTGGTCATGTACATCAGGTGAGGCATGTGGCTGCTCGACAAGACCTCACCGAAAAACACCGGATTAAATTTCAGTTCCTGGAACAGGGCCGATTCCCCTTCATTGAACATCTCCACCTTCAGCTGATAGAGTTTTTCAGTGGCGGCCTCGTAGCTCCTTAATTCATATACCCGTCCGGACCTGGGAGAGGATAATTCCGGCAAAACCAGGTGGGGCGTGGCACTGAAAGCCCTTAACACAAAACTTTCAATGCGTGAGAAGGGTGGCTGGTCATGGGGAGCATCCAGATAGGCAGAGGCGGCCTCCAGATAGGCAGCATCCTTTTCCAGGATGGATGGCATCTCATCAAACTGATCCAGGTCCCTGTACGGGACCAGTATCATGACGTAATTCCCATCCTCATTGAGCCCATCAATGGGTTTAAATACCCCCACATTTTTAATACCTGCCTTGTGAAGTGCAGGCAGCAGAGCATTTTCGAAATACCCATCCAACAGGGCTTCCTGTGCCCGGGTTTCGTAGTTGTATTTCTTCAGCTGGAAGTAATCCAGTTCCTGAGCGGATTCCTGGGAAATATCGCTGTCCACGGTCACCTGACAGGAGATCATGGCCAGTAAGGCAGAGGCTAGCAGGAGAAACAAAATTCTTTTCATGGTATGGTGGTTTCAAGGTTCATCTGCAAGATAGCACAATTCGCCTTCAATTCAACAGCCATGCATGTGATGCATGGACCAGTCATGCAATAATTTCATATCTTGGATACCCGAAATCTGTTGCATCTCTAAAGCTGACAAATATGCTTTCCCTGATTCCCAAAACAACTGTTGCCATCCTGGTGGCTGCTGCCTTCCTCTGCCATCCTTCTTGTCAGACGCATGATTCGTCCCACCCGGATCTGGCTTTGATCGACAGCATAGAGAACAGCCTGTTGCCATCAATCATCATACAGGGCCAGGCCCCTGAGGGGTATCCTATCCTGGAAAGGATGGAGCACTACAAAATCCCCGGGGTCAGCATTGCTTTTATGAATGGGGGAGAAATCGTGTGGGCCAAGGGCTATGGGTATGCTGCTGCTGATAGTGTAAGGCCCGTGGATGGACAGACCCTTTTCCAGGCAGCATCCATCAGCAAACCCGTGGCTGCCCTGGCGGCACTTTCCCTGGTCGAAGAGGGCAGGCTGGGCCTCGACGAGGATGTGAACCGGTACCTGGTGGATTGGCAGGTGGAGGAAAATGAATATACGGCCGGAGAGAAGGTCACCCTTCGACGGATCCTCTCTCATACCGCCGGGTTGACCGTACATGGCTTTGCCGGATATGCCTTTAATGAGGAGGTCCCAACCCTCATCCAGGTATTAAACGGAGAAGCTCCGGCCAATTCGGGCAGGATATATCCCGATACCATTCCGGGCACCAGGTACAATTACTCTGGAGGGGGGTATACGGTGATGCAGAAGATGCTGACAGATGTCAGTGGACGGGAGTTCCCGGAGCTCATGGATGCGTATGTGATTTCAAAGATTGGGATGGAATCGAGTACATATCACCAACCGCTGCCGGAGGAGCTCCGTGTGCATGCAGCCGCCGGACATCTGCAGAACGGGGAGATGATAGAGGGAAGATGGCACACCTATCCTGAAATGGCGGCAGCAGGTTTGTGGACCACGCCCACGGATCTCCTGAAGTATGCCAGGGAGGTCCAGCTTTCTTATGCCGGAAAATTCAACAGGATATTGTCGCAGCCCATGGTAGCCGAGATGCTTACTCCCCAGATGAACAACCATGGCCTTGGTCCGGGTACGGGAGGATCAGGCGATTCTATCACCTTTGGTCACGGGGGATCCAATGCAGGATTCAGGTGCCAGTTGCTAGCCTTCACCAAACTGGGCCAGGGAGTGGCCATCATGACCAACAGCGACAATGGCGGATATATTCTCGGTGAGATCCTCCGCGCTTTCTCTGAAGTCTATGGCTGGAGTATCTATAAGCCCGATATCCGGGAACTCTGGCCCATGGATCAGGAAAAACTGAAAGCCTTGAGTGGCCGTTACAGGCTGGAGATTGAGGATCAGGAGCTGGTCATGGAATTCACTGTCCAGGAAGACCATCTGAAAGGCTTGCAGCTTTGGGATGACCAAAGCTTCGATATCTATCCCGAATCGGAACAAAGGTTCTTCAATGTGGAAGACGGGGTAGATTTCGTCTTCGACCTGAATCCGGAAGGGATTCTGGAACTCACCATCTATCAGTACGGGGAAGCGTATCTCTTCCTGAAGATCTGAGGTTTTACTGCGGCAGCATGGGAAACAACCTGAGAAGTTCCTTTTCGCTGGGCTGCTTGCCATATTCACAGACCTCAAAACCTTCGGCATGCCGGACGGATTCGCCCTTTTCGCCATACCATTTGATCAGTGATTCCCTGGTGGAGGCTCCCGGACTGAAAGTCCGCCTGTTACCCAGGTATTCCAGCCTTCCGGCTTCGTCTTCCGGGATCTGATCCAGGTTCCCAGCGAGCCATGGAAGCCATTCAAAATACTGAGAAGCATGAGCGGCCATTCCATAGATCTTTTGGTCGAAGACCTCATCGATATCAACGGCCACATCCGCTTCAAAGGGATTGGGCTTTTTGAAACGGTCCTCTGCATACAGAAAGACCGGATTCTTCTTCAGTGCCGGTACGTCGGGTGCCACATTGGGGACCACCACCATAAAGGCAGCATCCTGCATCAATATGGCCGTATACCTGTGGTCCGGGTGGTAATCGTTGGGTCTGGGCCCGATGACGATGTCAGCGTTCCACTTTCGGATCTCCCGGATCACTTTCAGTCGGTTTTCCAGGGTAGGCATTAACTCCCCGTCGTGATTATCCATGACCACGTACTCCTTCACTCCCAGCCGCTTCCCGGCCTCCTGAGCCTCTTCCATCCGGATCTTTGCCAGGACTCCGCCTCCCTTGGCGAAATGACCGGCATCCCCGTTGGTCAGTGAGATAAATTTTACCCGGTGTCCCATCTTGGCATAAAGCAATGCAAGTCCCCCCGCGTCGCCTTCACAATCATCCGGATGGGCGCCCAATACAACTATATTCAATGGTACTTCCTGTGCATACAGGAAAGCTGCTGCCATCACCAGACAGAGCGAAATAAGTAATCTTTTCATATTGATCTGGTTTTTAAATAAGTTTCATGGCCTCAGGATCCCACTTGACCGGTGCTCCTTTGTAGTAGCTCTCGTTTGCCAGCAGGGCGGCTCCGGCAGCACGCATTCCAAAGGTGGGATCTTCAATAATCCCTCCCTGGCCGCGGATGCCCTGGAAGAAATTGTAAAAATGATCGTAGTGGCTGCCCTTGTAGTCCGAGGGAGCTTCCCAGAGGGTCTCCCCGACATTCAGATCGGAGGATCTCTCATCGGCAAACTTCCGGTCGTATTCCGCCACGATCTTTTTCTGATTCTCCTCTGTGTGGGCGATCAGGGCGTAGCCGCCGGGCTTCATGTTCAGTTTGGCGCGAATAAGCTTCACACTTTCAGAGCCCACCTGCATTTCCCCTTCAGTACCCACCATCCGGAATCCTCCACCTCCTCCGTTACCGGCGATGAAGTTGACCCTGAATGCAGCGTTGAAAGCGGCATGGGTCTTGGTTTCGGGATAGTCATAGAGGGTAATGCTCACATCAGGGACATCGCGGCCATCGTCCCAGTAGCGCAGTCCGCCGGTGGCCTGTGCCCGGTTGGGACCATTGGAGCTGAGGATGAAATTCAGCGTGGAAAAGGCATGCACAAAGAGATCCCCTGCCACTCCGGTTCCATAATCCTTGTAATTTCTCCACCTGAAAAACCTCTTCAATTCGAAAGGTACCCTGGGGGCGCTTCCCAGGAAGGTGTCAAAATCCACCGTATCCGGATTCGCATCAGGCGGGATGGGATAATTCCAGGCTCCCTCCGAAGAGTAGCGGTCGTTGTACATATCCAGCATCACCAGTTCTCCAATGGCCCCGTCTTCATATAGCTGTTTGGCTTTTTCATTTCCCAGGGAAGACATACCCTGACTGCCCACCTGCATGACCTTGCCGGAATTCCTGTGGGCCTCAATCAATGCATGTCCCTCATCGAAGTTCTGCACCATGGGTTTTTCGCAATAGACCGCTTTCCCGGCTTCCAAAGCCTCGATGCTGATGCGTTTGTGCCAGTGATCCGGGG
>CBDTYO010000320.1:0-4889 GCA_965364615.1 uncultured Bacteroidia bacterium | reverse complement strand
TGTCGTGGTTGCCCGATTCGGAAATTCCCACCTGGAAAAAGTCGGAATATCTGAACATGGCAGCTGCTGTGGCAAAGCCCCCGCCGGAATGCCCCCAGATCCCGACCCGGTCCAGATCCAGGAAATCGAAGCGCTCACTGAGCTGCTTCAGGCCCGATACCTGGTCCGGCAGGGTATTTTCTGCCATGTTCCCATAACAGGCATCGTGAAAGGATTTGGACCGGTTGGGATTGCAACTTCCTTCCAGGGCCACCACCACAAAACCCAGCTCCGCCAGGGCCTGGTTATCCCCACGGGAAGCCCGGAAGCTCCAACCACCCACACTGCCTCCCTGGGGACCCGGATAAATATAGACGATCACCGGGAACTTCTTTCCCGCTACAGCCTGGGTGGGGGTATATAAAAGGCCGTACAGATCCCAGCGCTCGTCGGCTGATTTCACGGTGAAAGGCGCGGGGGGCTTCCATCCCCGGGCCTCCAGGCGTGATATGTCTGTCTTTTCCAGTATCTGAACCAGTTCGCCCTCCGCGCTCCTGACTTCACACACCGGTGGAACATCCGGTTGGGAATAGGTATCGATGAAATACCTTCCATCGGGGGACAGGCTCACGCTGTGGTCTCCCAATTCCGGCGTCAGGAGCCTGAGATCCTTTCCCTCAAAGTCCACCCGGTAAAAGTAGCGGTAGTAGGGATTGACATGGTCTTCCTTTCCACTGCCAATGAAATAGATGTGCCGGTTATCCTGGTCCACCTTCAGCACCTCCCTGACCACATAGTCGCCCGAGGTGATTTGGTTCTTCAAAGCTCCCGAGCCCGCATCATAGAGGTACAGGTGGCCCCAGTCGCTTCTTTCCGAATACCAGATGATCTCACCGGTGGCGGACAGATACTTCCAGTTGATGGTGCCCTGTCCGGATTCATACTGGGTATCCACAATCTCCTGGAAAATATCGTTTACCTCCCCGGTTTCGCAATGGGCCATTCTCACATGGGCCTCCTTGTGATCGCGGCTGGTGGAAACAAACACCAGGTGCTGGCTGTCCTCGCTCCAGGAGATATCATCAAAACCGCCCTCGCAACTGATGTCATCGCACAGGGTTCCCCTTCGGGCATCCGAATCCATTTTCAAACGGACCATTTCCGGTTCCCCGCTGATATCAATGATCACCCGGTATATCCGGATGATTTCCTCATCGCCTGGAAGCGGATATTTCCATTCCACCAGTTCCGGTGCCCCCACCCGGGTTTTTACCAGGTACATGTCGCTCACATGCCGCTGATCCTGCTGAAAGGTGGCGATCTTCCTGGAATCGGGCGACCAGCTGAGAATGGGCCTGTCGCTCCGTTTCCAGCCGGCATTGTCGGTGGCATATCCGAAGTTTTCCACCCCGTCATGGGTCAGTTGGGTTTCATCTCCTGTGTCCACTTCCCTGATCCAAAGGTTCCAATCCCTGATAAAGGCAGCATATTCTCCGTCGGGGGATATTACCTCGGTTCGGGAGCTTCGGCTGCGATCTGATTCCGCCGAGGCCAGGTCAAACAGTTCCGTCCTGGAGTCTGCGGTCAGCCATTTTCCATCGGCGGGATCAAAGAGTTTATACACTTCCTGATCCCCGGTCCTGCTGCGGTACCAAAGACGTCCATCGTCGAGCCATTGAGGCCTTACATCCTTGTCTATGAACTTACTGACATTGCCGCTCAGCATGGCTGCGGCCCGATCGTAATCGGCTTCTGTCAGGGTTCGATGGAATTGTCCGCTGGCCAGGTGACTCATCGCCAGCAAGAGCAGCATGGTGGGGATTCCCAGTGTTTTTCTCATGGTTTGGGATTTATAGGTTTGGTCTTCTTCATATAGCTGGGCCGATCCATACAGGAGGGTTTACCACTGCATGGTATGCGGGTATAATTTTTCCAGGAATGCCAGTTCGGCTCCGATCTGCCAGGTAAAATCGATGGACTGGTTGGCCAGGTGCCGGTGGTGGTCCTGGTCCAGCAGATAATCCTCCGGCTTGTTCAGAATTCGGGTTTTTGCATAGGTTTCTTCCAAATCGGTCCTGACGGCCGAGAAGTCCGGGTACAGCAGCTGAATGGCATCTTTGGCTTTCTGCAGTTCCTCGTCATTCTCCGCAGAATCATAGTCTCTCAGGGCCACGATGGCCTGGGCCGAGAAATGTACCAGATTATTCACCTGTTCATATACCTCCAGGCGATAGGTGTTTCGAACTGCACTTTTTTTCATGTCAGCGAGGGTGTTGGCTATCTCTTCTGAAACGTCCAGGGCAGCAACGGCGGCATCGATCTTGGCTGCATATTTTTTACTCCACCCTCCCGGCTCCCCGGAAAAAGGCAGATCGATCACTGCCATCTCCAGTGGAGCCTCCATGATCTTAATGCTTCTTCTGTAATCGGACTTCAGCAGGGCGAAGTTCCACCATCCCACCAACCTTTCTAGCTTGTCCACGAAGCCATATTTATCACCGGCCAGGGCTTGTGAGTATTCTCTGTGGCGATAGGCGGCTTTGATCTCGGTCTTGCTCCTCAGGTCGCCCGACCAGCTATATTCTGCAAATGCAAGTATCCCACGCATGTACAGCTCAAAGTGGGGTGAATCATCATCCCACAGGGTAAGCAGCAGGCCACCGATTTCTTTCTCGATGGAGGTCCTGGCAAAGGAACGGATGTTCTCCATGTTGCTTTCATTCTGTGGCATCAGCACCCAGCGGGTCTGACCTGCGGTGGCTCCCATGACGTCAAACCCATTTTCCGCGAACCATTCCATGGCCTTGATGTTCCCTTCGGCCTCCGGATGGCTGTAGTTCCATCGCATGTAGATACAGTTCTTGGGAAACAGATCCAGTGATTCTTCCAGCAGGTGCTCATTTTTTGCCCAAATGCTGTCGATCTCTTCACGGCTGTAGCGGTTATCGAACATGGGATTGTAAAGTCCTGCATATTTAAGAGGCATATCGTCCCAAAAAATGGGGGTGCGGTCGTGTTCATCGGCAAACTCACACACCTTGTTCAGCCAAAAGAGCTCCAGCTCCAGTTCGGACTTTCCCCTGCCCCTACCCGTCGTATGTACCTCATCGCCCCCCACATGCAGGTAACGGCCATCGGGCATGGCTTCCATGGCATCGAGGTAGAGATCAAATTGCACCTCATAGGTACGCGGATCCAGCGGATTGAAGGCCCAGTCACTTTCCGGGTCATCACGCAGGTCCTTGTAGGGGTCATGCTTCAGAATGAAGGAAGCGTGACCCAGGCCCTGAACCAGGGGACTGATCTCAATATTGCGTTCGTCGGCATAATCGCTCAGCGCTTTCCATTCCTCTATGCTCAGGGCATCCTCTGATCCCACCACGGGCTGACGCTCATAGGCCAGTTTGTCCTCCACCTCAGCGATTATGGCATTTATTTTATACCGTGCCAGCTGGTCCATCAAATCATAATAATACTCTTTCTTTTCCCGATGGTGCTTCATATCGAGGTGGATGGCCCGGTAGGACAATTGGGGTGAATCCTGGATGCGGCACATGGGAAGGGGTACCCCCTGTTCCTCTGCGTCCGCCATCAATTGCTGCAGGGTCATCCAGCCATATATCAAGCCGGCCCGCTTTTCTCCACTGATGCTCACTTGTTTACGACTAATCTCCAACACATACTCCTCGTCTCCAAGGGCCAGGTCAATTTCCCTGCGAAATATCACCTGGGGCCCCGAAAGTTTCACTGTTTGCGTCATATGTTCCACATATTCAGGAGGTAGTGGCAGTTTGATTCCATCGGCCAGGCGGTACTGCCGGAGGTCCTCCGGCATCAAGCGGCTGTTGCCCAGGAACTCAACGCTCATGGGTTGGGGCAGAAAGGCAAACTCCCCCTTGGGTTCGGCGGAGGGATTGCAAGCAACAAGCAGCGCCATGGCTGCCACCAGTAAAACATGCATGAGCTTTTTCATGGATTCCTACGTTTTTTGCGATAGTATTTCAGGGCATTTCGTTTGACTTCCCAAGGGGTGTGCTTCACATGCTTGCTGAGGAAAGCGAGTACAAAATCTTCATCCCATTTAGAGTATTCCCGCATGACCCAGCCCACCGCTGTTTTGGCAAATCGTTCGTCCCTCCGTATCAGGAAATCCGAAAGCCTTTCAATGTCCCTGCTGTGCTCAAGTATCCGTTTCGAAACGGCAAATGGAACCAGGGATGCCCGGGCTTTCCAGAGGTAGGGATGGCGGTTCCAGATCTTCAGGGTCCAGAGCACTTCCCGGTCGCCTGAATCCAGCATGGGAGCGAGTACTTTTACACAGAGCCAGTCCGTGGTATTCCAGTCAAATATGTATCCTTCGTCGAACCAGTCCGAGATGATGCTTAGCAGAAAGGTGTTTCTCTGCTTATCCAGCCAGAACAACTGGATATATAAAATGGCGGCCAGTTTGTGTTCGGCCAGTTTGCTTCTCATAAGGCTGTTTACCAGGTTCACCTGACGGTTCATGGGAAGCTGGTCCAGGCCATCACTCTGGTTCATTTCCAGCAGCAGTTTCCTGATTTCGGGAATGCCGGTGCCCACGAAGCGGATTTCGCCTTTCATATAGCGGTTCCACCAATCTGCTTTTTGGGGTACCGATCGCTCTTCCAGTTCCTGAACAAAGGTCTCTGTCAGCTGATTCATTCCTGCTAGGGATAGGCAACTAAAATAGCTTTTTTATCTTTGACTAAGGAACCTCAACCGACAAAATTTGAAAAGCATGAAACACCTTTCTCTCTCCCTCCTGCTGGCAGCCTTTTGGGCAGCGAACTTCGCCCAGGAATATACCATCAAAGAAAATATCCCCTATTATTCCGAAGCAGAGTACCAAAATGATGCATACATCCAGGAACGTTGTGTACTGGATCTGT
>CBDTYO010000319.1:0-4891 GCA_965364615.1 uncultured Bacteroidia bacterium | reverse complement strand
GAATTGTGTGCGCTGATCGTTGCTAAGGGATTTACGCTGTTCAAGCGCAAAGGCTCGAAGGTCAGATTTATTCATGGCAGGGATGTGGGCCCAGATCGAGCCCACCATGGTGAAGCTCCCGGACGAGGATGTGTACCGGGTCATGGCCGTGAGGGCCTCCAGGGAAGACCTGCCGGAGGTGCTGGAAAGCCTGCGTGAGACCTGGACCACCCTGATACCCAACTACCCTTTTGAAGGGAGGTACCAGGAGGATACCCTCCAGGAGGAGAAAGACATCAACCGAAGCATCAAACAGCTCTATATTTTTCTGGCCGTGGTGGCAACCATCCTGGCCATGATCGGCCTTTATACGCTGGTATCTCTCAGCATCCTGAACCGGACCAAGGAAATCGGGATCCGCAAGGTGATGGGAGCTCCCATCCCCCGTATTCTGGCCGTTTTAAGCAAAGGGATCCTGATAAACCTGGCCATATCGAGTCTTGTGGGCTGTGTGGGAGGCTATTTCCTCTCCCTGGTGTTGCTCGACAGCATCTGGGAGCAGTACCTCGACTTTAGCGCTGGAATCTATATCTATTCCATTTTGATCATCCTGGTGGCCACCGCCTTTACCATTACAGGAAAGGTGTACAGGGCCGCCCTGCAGAATCCGGTAACCTGCTTGCGATACGAGTAGCAGGCCCGCGAAAAAAAATCAGAAAAAACTGTATCATCAAGGCAGTTGTATGCGTCCAATGGATGAACCGTTGCCCCGAGCCCGTTGCGTGACTGTAGAAAGACTGAGTTGCACCTAACCAACAAAGACTACATGTCATGATCAGGAACTACTTGCTTACCGCGCTCCGAAACCTTTGGAAAAACAGGGGGTACGCCTCCATCAATATTTTCGGACTGGCCATCGGACTGGCCACGAGCATCTTCATTTTTCTCTACGTAATCAACGAACTCTCCTACGATCGCTTCCACGAAAAATCGGACAGGATATACAAAGCATGGATCTCGGGCATGATGCCCACGGGTGAGATGCATGATGCAGTCACCGCAGGACCCATGGCTGCTGCATTGCTTGCCGATTATCCGGAGGTGGAGCAGGTAGTCAGACTGAAACATTTCGGGGGCTTCCTGGTCAGGAGGGGAGACCGGGTCTTCAATGAATCCCAGGAGGATTTCCTGTTCACTGATTCCACGTTTTTCGATGTCTTCAGCTTCAGGTTGCTGAAGGGGGATCCCGCAACCTGCCTGAAAGAACCCAGGAGCCTGGTTTTGTCCGAAGAATATGCCAGGAAGTATTTCGGAACAGAAGATCCCATCGGGCAAGCCCTGATTATCGAGCAGGATACCAATGTTTCAGTGGTCACCGGGGTGATGCAGGATTTCCCGGAAAACTCCCATTTCCATTGCAAAATGCTGGGGTCCATTAACACCTTCCCACAAAATAGCGACGATCTTAACTGGGTCAACCAGGATTACCATACTTACCTGGTCCTGGCTGAGGGGACCGATGTAGACGAGTTTGAAGCCGGCCTGTACGATATGGTGGTCAAATATGTAGGGCCCATCGTACAGCAGGCCATGGGCATTGACCTGGAACAGTTCGAAGCTGCGGGCAATGCTTATGGTTACCGCCTGATGCCTTTGACAGATCTGCACCTTCGCTCCAACTTGCGTTTCAACATCGAGCCTCCCGGGAATCCCCTGTATGTTTACCTCTTCCTGGTGGCAGCCATCCTGATCCTGGTGATCGCCGGGATCAATTTCATGAACCTGGCCACGGCACAATCTTCCAGCCGAGCGAGGGAAGTGGGCCTGCGGAAGGTGGTAGGTTCCAGCAAACCACAGCTAATTAGCCAGTTCCTGACAGAATCGGTGGTACTGAGCCTGTTGGCCCTGGGGGTGGCCATCATCCTGGTGTATATCCTGATGCCAGGCTACAACAACCTGATTCAGAAGGACCTGAATTTCAATATCTGGGATCGCACCTGGATGTTGCCCTTGCTGCTGGCTTTTGCCATCTTCACAGGTATATTGTCCGGAGCCTACCCGGCCTTTATACTCGCTTCTTTCAAACCTTCTGCGGTACTCTCTTCCAATAAAAGCTCAGGTACTGCGGGCAAGAGCATACTGAGGAAAATATTGATCGTTATGCAGTTCACCACCACGGTCGTGATTCTTGTGGGAACCGTGGTGGTCCACCGCCAGCTGACCTTCATGCAAAAGAAAGATACTGGATTCGGGCTGAAAAATGTACTGGTCGTGCACCGGTCGGAAGTCCTGGGGCCAAAGATCGAAGCATTCAAACAGGAAATCTCCGGTCATTCCAATGTGCTGACAGCGGCCAATACGACACACATCCCCTCAGGAGGATTCTACGGGAATGCCCACTGGCTGGAAGGACGCGGCAGGGATGATATCTATACGCTGGCCACCTATCGAACTACCTTTGACTTTGAAAAGGCACTGGACCTAGAGCTGGTACAGGGCAGGTTCTTCAGCCGGGATATGCCCACCGATTCTGTGGGGGTGGTGGTCAATGAGGCAGCGCTGAAAGTCCTGGGGATCGAGGATCCCTTGAATACCCGGTTCGTCCAGCCAAGCTACCGGGGATATCCGGATGAATTCATGCCCATCATCGGCGTGGTGAAGGATTTCCACTATGAATCCATGGAACATGAAATAAAGCCCATGGCCATTCATTTTATGGAAGGCATCCAGCCGGGGAAGCTGATCATCAAACTGGGCGATGGGAACCAGAAAGAGGCCCTTGAATTCATCCAGGATAAATGGCTGGCCCTGACCTCCGGACATCCTTTTGAATATACCTGGCTGGATGAAGAATTCAGCAAAATGTTTGCCGATGAAAGAAATACCGGACACTTAATGGGCATCTTTTCCTTCCTCTCCATTGTGGTCACCTGCCTGGGCCTGCTGGGCCTGATCTCCTATGCTACTTCCCAGCGCAGGAAGGAAATCGGGATCAGGAAGATCATGGGAGCTTCTATCCAACTGGTGATGATGCTGTTTTCCAAAGAGACTTCCATATTGCTGGGTATCTCCACCGTGTTGTCTGTACCTGCCTACTTCGGGGTCAGGGCCTGGCTGCAGAAATTCGCCTATCACATCGATTTTCAGTGGGGATTGTATTTCCTGGTTCTGGGCCTGGTGTCCTTGTTTGTGCTCCTTCTTGCCTTGTTGACTGTGAGTGTCCACACCTACAGGGCAGCCTCGGCCAATCCGGTGGATTCGCTGCGCTACGAATGATGGAGGGGAGCCTCAGTGGTTGAGCATGGTGATCCAAATGGGCACGAATACGGCCACAAATATAGCGATCCCGCCCTGCGTGTAATAGTTGGTGACGAACAGGCCAATCAATACAAGCAGGTCCCCGGGATCGTCTCCTTCAATGGAGCCTTTGGTCATTCCGCCGGAAAAGCTCAGCAGGATCTTTTTTTGGTCATCGGTGAGGGTCCACCTGGTTTGCCAGACATTCTCATACTTCCAGTGATATGGCCGGTCGCGGATGGTGATTTCGGCCTTGGTCATCCAGGAATTGTATCGGATGTTTCCGATCACCTCCTGTTTTTCCAGATCCATGATCTGGGTATGTTGCTTGAACAGGCCCTGGGTTTGGAATCGGTATCTTTCTCCATGGATTTCGCCATCTGACTTTTGCTTGAAAGTCTGGTCTCTCAGCGAGCCAATTTCCTGATCGCCGGATAGAATTCTGTAAGTACTGGAAAAAGCACCCCTTTTCCAGTGTAATCGGGTGGTCATGTAGGAAAAATTTGGTGTATAAATATCGCAAAAATTCCTGTGATAAACTTTTTACCGCCAACATGTAGCTTTTTCCTGTTTTCTACGTCTATACAGAAATACCTTTGCCATGCTCAGAAACTACATCCTGGTTGCCCTGCGAAATCTATGGAGGCAGAAGGGCTATACCCTGATCAATATCTTTGGCCTCACCATTGGCCTGGCCAGCAGCATCCTGATCCTGCTCTACGTGGTCAATGAACTGACCTATGACAAGTTCCATGAAAAGTCCCACCGGATCTACCGGGTCTGGATCTCCGGCAGCATGCCTGCCACAGAAATGAGGCATGCGGTAAGCTCGCCTCCCATGGCCGAAGCCTTGCTGAATGATTATCCCGAGGTGGAGCAAAGTTGCAGGCTCAGGCTCGCAGGGGGTTGGCTGGTCAGACAGGGCGACCGGGTGTTCAATGAAACGGATGAGGAATTCATTTTTGCGGATTCCTCCTTTTTCGATTTGTTCAGCTTCAGGTTATTAAAAGGCGATCCTTCCACCTGCCTGGTTGAGCCCCGGAGCATAGTGCTGACCGAAGAATACGCCAGGAAATATTTCGGGGAGGAGGATCCCATGGGTCGGACCCTGAAGATCGAACAGGATACCGCACTTTCCGTAATCACCGGAGTGATGGAGGACTTCCCGCAGAACTCGCATTTCCATTGCAAGATGCTGGGTTCCCTTTCCACCCTGGGAGATAGCAGGAGCACCAACTGGCTCAACCACAACTATCACACCTATGTATTATTGAAAGAAGGAACAGATCCGGTGGAGTTCGAAGCCGGCCTGAGACAGATGCTTATCAAGTATGTGGGTCCCATGATCCAGCAGTTCCTGGGGGTCAGCATTGAAGAATTCGAGGAATCCGGGAACTCATATGGGTACAAGCTTCAGCGCCTGGAGGATATCCACCTGCATTCGGATCTGCAGTACGAACTGGAACCCAATGGGAACCCCCTCTATGTGTACGTATTCCTGGTGGCTGCCATCCTGATCCTGGCCATGGCGGCGGTGAATTTCATGAACCTGGCCACAGCACGATCTGCCACCAGGGCCCGGGAGGTGGGTTTGAGAAAGGTGGTCGGTGGCAGG
>CBDTYO010000318.1:0-4902 GCA_965364615.1 uncultured Bacteroidia bacterium | reverse complement strand
GTCCCAGGCTTCCCAGCAGAAGCAGCAAAGCCAGCAATACCCCTATATACCTGTTGTTTAAGCCCATGATCCGGGGTGTTCATGCCCCCCTGTTTCTAAAAGTAGAGAATAAAACCCAAAGGAGAAATATTTTTTACTTTTGTTTAAAAGCACGCCCATGACGCCTGACCAGGCCCGCAGCCGGATAGAAGAACTAAGACGGGTGCTACACGAGCACAACCACAATTACTATGTCAAGGCTTCGCCTTCCATTTCTGATTTCGAATACGATCTCTTATTAAAGGAGTTACAATCCCTGGAGGAATTTGATGATGAGAATTCCCCTTCCCGGAGGGTTGGCAGCGACCTGAACAGGGAATTTGCCTCTTATCCGCACCGCTATCCCATGCTTTCGCTGGGGAACACCTATAACAGGGAGGAATTGGCTGAATTTGACCAGCGGGTCAGAAAACTGGCAGATGCGGAGGTGAGCTATTTCTGTGAGCTGAAGTACGATGGCGTGGCTGTGGCATTGAGCTACCGGAACGGGGAGCTTTACAGGGCCCTGACCCGGGGTGACGGAAGCCGCGGGGACGATGTGACACACAACATACGAACCATCAGGAGCATCCCCCTGAAACTGGCCGGTAGCAATATCCCGGGAGAATTCGAGATCAGGGGTGAGGTGATCCTGCCCACAGAGGGATTCCGGGAAATGAACCGGAAGCGGGAAAAGACAGGGGAAATCCCCTTTGCGAATCCCAGAAATGCGGCTTCGGGGACCTTGAAAATGCAGAATTCGTCGCTGGTGGCCCTGCGGCCACTTGATTGCCTGTTCTATTACATTCCCGGTGAACAACAGCTTTTTCAAACACATAGTGAAGGCCTTGAAATGGCCCGTTCCTGGGGATTCAAGGTACCCGAATACGGACAATTGACCACTTCCCTGGATGAGGTATTTGCCTACATTGACAGATGGGAAACGGAGCGCACCAGACTTCCTTTTGACATTGATGGAGTGGTCATCAAGGTGGACTCCATAGGCCTTCAACAGCAGCTGGGCTTCACGGCCAAAACACCCCGCTGGGCCATTTCCTACAAATTCAGGGCCGAGCAAGCCCTATCCCGTCTGATCAGCATTGATTTCCAGGTGGGACGCACCGGGGCCGTGACCCCAGTGGCCAACCTGGACCCTGTCCAGCTGGCCGGAACCACGGTCAAAAGAGCCTCCTTGCACAATGCGGATCAGATCAGGCTTCTGGACATCAGGAAAGGCGATCATGTATATGTGGAGAAGGGGGGCGAGATCATACCCAAAATAGTGGGAGTTGAACTGGAAAAAAGGACAAGGGGCAGTGTGCCCTTCCAGTTCATCAGGGAGTGCCCTGAATGCGGAACTCCCCTGGTCAGAAGGGAGGATGAAGCCGCACACTATTGTCCCAATGTTTCGGGATGCCCCCCCCAGATCAAAGGACGCATCGAACATTTCATCAGCCGCCGGGCCATGGATATCAATGCGGCTGAAGCCACCATAGAACAGCTTTACAGGAAAGGATGGGTGAAAGACGTGGCGGACCTTTATTCCCTGGAGGTGTCCGCGGTGCAGGGCCTCGAAAGATTTGGGGAAAAATCAGCCAGGAACCTGGTGGAGAGCATACAGCTTTCCAGGCAAGTGCCTTTTCCCAGGGTGCTCTATGCCCTGGGAATCCGGTATGTGGGCGAAACCGTGGCCCGGAAACTGGCAGAGGCCTTTCTCAGCCTGGACAGGCTCATGGAAGCAAGTCAGGAGGAGCTGGAACAGGTGGATGAGATCGGGGAACGCATTGCCCAATCGCTCCGTTCTTATTTTCAGGATGAGCGCCATCTCCAGGTGATTGAACGATTGCGGGCAGCAGGAGTACAGCTTGAAATGGAGGCAAACTCACAAACCGAAAGCAGCTTGCTGTCAGGAAAGACTTTTGTGATCTCAGGGGTCTTTAAGCAGCATTCCCGTGAAGAACTCAAAGCGATGATTGAGCAGCACGGTGGCAAAAACGGTTCCTCCATCAGTGCACGCACCCATTTCATCCTGGCCGGTGAAAACATGGGACCCAGCAAATATGAAAAAGCACAGAAACTGGGGGTTCCCATCATCTCTGAAGAGGATTTCATGGAAATGTTGTCCGGGTAAGAATCTTTTAATTGTACTTTTGTGGACATGGCAGGAATAAGAGAAAAAATCGGGAAGAGGATGCTGAAGCAAAAACTCAAAGGATTCAACCGCGAGACCATGGTTCACAACTTTGAGACAGCCAAATCGGCAGTCATCCTCTTTGATGCCTCCACCCCCAATGCCTTTCCTGCCATCAAGGAATTCAGAGAGTATATTGAGGGGAACAACGTGAATTGCACAGTCTATGGATATGTGCCGGAAAAGGAAGTGCCCCAGGAAATGCTTTTCTGGAAGAACTTTTTCTTTCTGACCAAAGGAGATCTGAACTGGTATATGAAACCCTCGGGCGAAACCGTAGATTCGTTTTTCAACCAGGATCCGGACATCCTCATAGATTTCAGCCAGGGCTTTCTCCTGGAACTACAGTTCCTGGTCCAGCCATCCAAGGCGCGATTTAAGATTGGCTGTTACACGGAACAAAAAAATGACTACGATCTCATGATCAACCTGACGGAGCAGGACGATATGTCCTACCTGGCAGAACAGATCAAACGCTATGTATCCATGTTGAATCCAGTAAACCACCAATAACAATGGCTTTTTCACAACTTTTCAAAGGTACCGGCGTGGCCATGGTTACTCCTTTCCGGGGAGACGGAGAGATCGATTATGACCTCCTGGCAGAGCATACCGAGAGACTCATTCAATCAGGCATATCCTATCTTGTGGTACTGGGGACCACCGCTGAAACCCCCGCCCTTTCGGGAAAGGAAAAGGCTGACATACTCGCCTGTGTGATGGGTGCATGTGGAAACAGAATCCCGGTGATGGCCGGTGTGGGCGGAAACGATACCCGGGCTGTGACCGAGAATTTGGGCAGTCCGTGGTTAAAGGGGGTACAGGGAATTCTATCCGTTTCCCCTTATTACAACAAACCCACCCAGGAGGGCATCTTCCAGCACTTTTCGACCATTGCCGCGGTTTCTGACTGGCCGGTGATGCTCTACAATGTGCCCAGCCGCACCGGTTCAAACATAAATGCAGATACCATCCTGCGCCTGGCCCATGATTTCCAGGACCGCATCGTGGGGGTCAAAGAGGCTTCCGGAGATCTTACCCAGGTGATGGACATCGTGGCCGGGAAACCCGAGGGATTTCTGGTGGTATCCGGAGATGACTCCATTACCCTTCCCATGATTTCAGCCGGGGCTGACGGGGTCATCAGTGTGATCGGGAATGCCTATCCCGCCCAGATGTCTACCATGGTGGCTGCGGCGCTGGATGCTTCCTACGGAAAAGCAAGGGAACTTCATTACCGGCTCTTCCCCATGATGAAGGCCATCTTTCAGGAGGGAAATCCTTCAGGGGTGAAGGCCAGCATGAACATCCAGGGATGGATTGAAAACGTTTTGAGGCTCCCTCTCATCCCTGTGACCAAAGGCCTGTATGAAAAGATCGCCCGATTGGATGCGGAGCTGCAGCAGTCCTGATTTACCGGCAACGGTCAACACAGGATGCCCTCATTGGTGATGCACCGCAAGCCCCTTTACCCTGATGCACCTGGTCTGCCGTGACAGGTTTTATATTTCTTGCCACTGCCACAGGGACAGGGATCATTTCGTCCCACTTTTTTCTCCACCCTGACAGGCTGCTGTACCCGGGAACGTCCATCGGGAGCCTTTCCTCCCCCTGAGGGATCATTGTATCTGGGCATCTCGTCCTTGTTGGCCTCAAACTTGCTGAGATCCATTTTCTTGGGAGCAGCCGCGCGTTGAACACTGTTGGGATCCCGGATGGGAATGTGGGCCTTCATCAGGGTAGCCACCACGTCTTTGTTGACCTTATCGATCATGGCGGTGAAGAGCTCGAAGGCTTCGAACTTATAGATCAGCAGGGGATCCTTCTGCTCATACTGGGCATTGCGGACTGACTGGCGAAGATCGTCCAGTTCCCTCAAATGCTCCTGCCAGGCCTGGTCTATGGTGGCCAGGATGATGCTCTTTTCGTAGGAACGAACCAATTCCTTTCCTTCTGAGGTATAGCAGCTTTCAAGGTTGGCCAGCACCTGAAAGACCCTGCTTCCGTCGGATACAGGAACCACAATGTTCTCATACACCTCCCGCTGATGTTCATACACCTGATTGATCACGGGCATGGCCTGTTCGGAAATGCTCTCCTGCTTGCGTTTGTATGCCTCCAGCAGCAAAGCATAGATCTTATCCACCAATTCGTTGTCGTTCATACTCTTGAACTCGTCGGCCGACACAGGCGACTCGATGGAGAGGTGGCGGATCAGTTCCAGTTTGAAGCCATCATAGTCCCCAATGGCATGAAAATCAGAGACAATACTTTCGGTAACATCGTACATCATGTTGGCTATATCGAGCCCTATGCGTTCCCCGTACAGGGCATGACGTCTGCGCTTGTAAATGACCTCACGCTGGGAATTCATCACATCGTCGTACTCCAGCAGGTTCTTCCGGATACCGAAATTGTTTTCTTCCACTTTTTTCTGGGCACGCTCAATGGATTTGGTGATCATGGAATGCTGGATCACCTCCCCTTCCTTGAGTCCCAGTTTGTCCATCATTCCGGCAATGCGCTCTGAACCAAAGAGGCGCATCAGATCATCTTCCAGGGAGACGTAAAACTGGGAAGAACCCGGATCACCCTGTCTTCCGGCCCTGCCTCGCAGCTGGCGGTCCACCCTTCTGGAATCGTGTCGCTCGGTACCGATGATGGCCAATCCTCCGGCCTTTTTGACTTCTTCG
>CBDTYO010000317.1:0-4915 GCA_965364615.1 uncultured Bacteroidia bacterium | reverse complement strand
ACGGATGTGATATTCACCCACCTGCATTTTGATCATGGAAGCGGCGCCTTCAAGAGGGTCCCGGGTCATATTGAGAAACGCTTTCCCAATGCCCGCTACCATGTTCTGAAAGAACACTACCGGTATGCCTTGCGTCCCGATGAGGTGGAAGCCAATTCATTCAGCGCGGTATTCCTGAAACGCCTGGATCAGATTCACTGGTTGGAAAACTGGAGCTTTGACTGGATGAGGTTTCAAGTGTTTCAGGGACATACCCGGGGCATGGTGGTGCCGGAAATACGCGACAGGGAAGGAAAGATCTATTTCGCATCAGACCTGCTTCCCATGGAAGCCTTCCTGGACCCGGAGGTCTATTGTGGATATGACCTGGATTCGGAATTGCAGATGCGGGAGAAGAGGGATTTTCTGGGTAGGATCAAAGCGGGATCACGAATAATCCTGTATCATGATCCCCTGAAGGATAGTGTTTTCTATTCATAAGTCTCAAGCAGTACTTCAAGTATCTGCTTGCCGGCTTCAGATATTTTTGTACCGGGTCCGAATATGGCAACCACCCCTGCCTTGTACAGGTATTCATAATCCTGGGCGGGGATGACTCCTCCGGCGATGACCATGATGTCATCGCGCCCCCGCTTTTCAAGTTCCTCCATCACCTGTGGAATCAGGGTTTTGTGACCCCCTGCCAGGGAGGATACCCCCAAAATATGCACATCATTCTCCACGGCTTGACGGGCAGCTTCGGCGGGAGTTTGAAACAGTGGGCCAATATCCACGTCAAATCCCATATCTGCATAGCCGGTGCTGACTACCTTGGCCCCCCGGTCGTGGCCGTCCTGTCCCATTTTGGCGATCATGATCCTGGGCTGTCGTCCCGCCTTGGAAGCAAAGTCCCTGGCCAATTCACAGGCTTCCTGGAATGCATGGTCCTGTCCGGATTCTGAGGAATATACGCCGGAAATGGAGCGGATCACCGCTTTGTACCTGCCCGAGACTGATTCGATGGCGGAGGAGATCTCTCCCAGGGTAGCCCTGCTTTTTGCGGCTTCAATGGACAATTCAAGTAAATTGCCATGACCATTTTTAGCACAATCAGTTATGGCTTTAAGTGTGGATTCCACTTTTTGGGAATTCCGCTCTTTTTTCAGCTTGGCCAGGCGGTCAAGCTGGGAGAGCCGCACCGCGGAATTATCCACTTCAAGGATATCGATGGGATCTTCCTTTTCCAGGCGGTACTGGTTGACTCCTACAATGATGTCCTTCCCGCTGTCGATCCTGGCCTGCTTGCGGGCAGCGGCTTCTTCAATGCGCATTTTGGGTATACCGGTTTCAATGGCGGCGGCCATTCCCCCCAGTTTTTCTATTTCTTCGATATGCTCCCAGGCCTTATGCGCGATCTCTTGGGTCAGGCTTTCCACATAGTATGATCCTGCCCAGGGATCCAGTGAACGACAGATTTCCGTTTCTTCCTGCAGGTGTAACTGGGTATTCCTGGCAATCCTGGCTGAGAATTCTGTGGGCAGGGCAATGGCCTCATCCATGGCATTGGTGTGCAGCGATTGTGTATGGCCCAGTACAGCAGCCATGGCCTCGACGGAGGTTCTGGCCACATTGTTGAAAGGATCCTGTTCGGTGAGGCTCCACCCGGAGGTTTGCGAATGGGTTCTAAGCGCCATGGATTTGGGATTCTTCGGGTGAAACTGTTTCACCAGTTTGGCCCAGAGCATCCGGGCAGCTCTCATTTTGGCAATCTCCATGAAATGGTTCATTCCAATGGCCCAGAAAAAGGAGAGCCTGGGAGCAAAGGAATCTATATCCATTCCTGCCTGTACCCCGGTGCGCAGGTATTCCAGTCCGTCTGCCAGGGTATAGGCCAATTCAATATCCGCAGTGGCACCCGCTTCCTGCATATGGTAGCCCGAGATGCTGATGCTATTGAATTTGGGCATTTTCTGAGAGGTGTACTCAAATATGTCGGCAATAATCTTCATGGACATGGCCGGAGGATAGATGTAGGTGTTGCGCACCATGAATTCCTTCAGGATGTCGTTTTGGATGGTGCCGCTCAATTCTTCCAGCGATGCTCCCTGCTCCAGTCCGGCCACAATGTAGAAGGCCATGATAGGAAGCACCGCTCCGTTCATGGTCATGGAAACAGACATCTTGCTCAGCGGAATCTGGTCAAACAGGATCTTCATATCCAGGATGGAATCTATGGCCACCCCTGCCTTACCCACATCGCCCTCCACCCGCTCATGGTCGGAATCGTAGCCCCGGTGTGTGGCCAGGTCAAAAGCCACGGATAAACCTTTTTGTCCGGAAGCAAGGTTCCTGCGGTAGAATGAATTAGACTCCTCCGCTGTGGAAAATCCGGCGTATTGCCTGATGGTCCAGGGGCGCATGGCATACATGGCCGAGTAAGGACCCCGCAGGAAAGGCGGCAGGCCCGCAGCATACTGCAGGTGCTCTATTGGATCAAGATCGGACCTGTCGTAGGACGGTTTGATACTGATGTGCTCCGGTGTTTCCCAGAAATCGGAGACATGCTCCCCATTGGAGGAGGTTTTAAGATCGCGGATGTTAATCTGGCTGAAATCTGGTCTCATATCGGTCTGAAATCGATGATGCGGAAGGTTAAAGAAGTAGTTTGTTAAAACCGGTCAGGGTTTGCAGCACGTTGCTGTTCCTGTGGATGAAATGCTCAAGCCCCGCTTCTCTCAGTTCCTCCATGTTTTCCTCAGGGTACCCTGCGATTACCAGCAAAGATTTTCCGGAGAGTGCTTTGTGGGCGGCAGGGGCGGTCTCTGCATACACTTCGTTAGAGCTGCAGAGAACCACGATATCGAAATCTCCCGATGATGCAAATTGAATGCCATCTTCTATCTGCTTGAAAGGGCTGTGGTCCACAATCTCATATCCCGCACAGGCAAAAAAGTTACCTGCGAAGGTGGCCCTGGCGGTCATCCATGCCGGATTCCCATATTTGAGCAGCAATACCCTGGGTCTTTTTACAGCGCGTTCTGTGTCTAAGCGTAGCTTTTCAAAAGGATAGGAAAGCCGGAAGGCCTGAAGAGGCGCCAGGGTCGAATCAGGAGTGGTCTTATCTTCCTTTTTGGGTGACGCAATCAGCTGGTGCAGGTTCAGCTCATGGAAATTGGGGTAAGCATTGGTTCCCAGGATCCTTCCCTTTCCGGAGGTGGCACGGTCGGTCTTTTTCTTGCGCGAGGCCTCTGCCTTTTCCTGGATCCAACCAGTTGCGAAAGCCTCTCGGAATCCTCCCATGGATTCCACTTCGCAAAACAGATCCCAGGCTTTCTCTGCCAGAGCATCGGTCAGGCTTTCAATGTAATAGGAGCCTGCAGCCGGATCAGCGACCTGGTCGAAATAAGCTTCTTCACGAAGGATGATTTGTACATTCCTGGCGATTCGATTGGAGAACGTGGTGCCTTTTCCATTGGGATAATCGAAGGGAAGCACATTCACCAGATCTGCACCACCCAGGATGGACGACATGGCCTCCGTGGTCCCGCGCAGCATATTTACATGCGGATCGTACAGGGTCATGTTCCATTGGGAGGAGACCGAGTGAATCCGGATGCGTGCTTTGGCAGATTCCACCCCATAAGCTTCGGCGATTTTTGCCCACAGGATCCGGGCCGCCCTTAATTTGGCAATTTCCATGAAATAATTGGGGCCGCAACCCAAATACAGCAACAAGGTTTCCTGGGCGCTAAAGGGATCCATTTCCTGATCACTTAAAATGGACATATACTCACTGGCCATGGCCATAGAAAATGCCAGTTCGTCCACCAGGTTCGTACTGGAGTTTTGAATCAATGAACCATGGACCTCGATCACCTTCATTTGGGGGGAGGACTCCTTCACTTTCTTCACAAGCTTGCCCAGGTTTTCAAAACTTGCAATGGGGATCCCGGTTTCCGCCATGGTTCCCAAAGGGTCTGCGCCCAGACAGCCCCTCAATTCTGAGGGATCAGCACCATTCCGGGCTGAAAGCTGGCAAAGGGCGGAATACAGGGCATCAGCACCCAGGCATCCCCCGAAGTGCAGTTCGGTTTCATGGAGGGAAACACCCTCGAACAGCGCTTCAAGCAGCGAAACATCCGGTAGCCGCACTTTGCCCAGTTGAATGCGGATGGCCTGAGCACCTCCTCGCAGGGCGTCTATAATTCTTTCATTGGCTTCCGGGAAATTCTCCATGGGACTTATTTGCTGGCAGATGGTCCATCCATTGGGGGATCCGGATCGCTCCCTGAGATTTCTGACACCTTCCAGGTATCCAAGAGAATCGATGTCTTCCTGTCGGTAAAAGGGTTTCACTGCAATACCCTCATCACTGTTCCAAATCAGCTTCTCGTAGCCGGAGCCCTGCAGATCCGATTGGATCTTCTCCTGCCACATGGAGGTGGGAATTCCCGGAAATTCGGGAAACAAGCGTTTGTTACCTTCTTTTTTCATGCCTATGGGAAATGATGTACAAAGAAACTATTTTGATCACATCTTAACAATGTTTTAGAGTATTAAAACCATATGCCGTGATTCTCGTATCATACTGAGGACAAAGACTTATACTTGCTGTTTAGGCAATAATGTCTAAATTGTAAGACGCATAAATAAATCAGAGCGCTGCATATGAAACGACCAATGACCCTGTTGACAGCTATTTTTCTATTCCTGGGTGCCATGGCTCAGTCAGTGGAGAATATCCGCGTGGAACAGGAGGGTGAAAATGTCCTGGTTCATTACAGGATCGGCGGATCATCCGATGCCCAGATCTACACGGTGAGATTAAGCTGTTCCATTGACGGGGGAAGTAAGTTTGAGCCCACTACTGTGATCGGGGATGTGGGAGAAAATATCAGGGGCGGCAAAAGCAATTATACCATCACATGGGACGTGT
>CBDTYO010000316.1:0-4929 GCA_965364615.1 uncultured Bacteroidia bacterium | reverse complement strand
TAGGAGAATCATCCCTATATGGCCATATTCATCACCCCATAGGCAACACGATCCCTATTCCATTTCAGGCATCCCCTTTTTTTTCATTGCTCGCTCTGTTAGAATATTTTGTCTGAAAAATATCAGACATGAATATACTACTGGTGAGTCCGCGCTATCCTGATACCTACTGGAGTTTCAGGCACGCACTGAAATTCATTTCCAAAAAAGCCTCCAATCCCCCTTTGGGACTCTTAACCTTGTCTTCCATGCTTCCGGCCGATTGGGCAAGAAAATTGGTGGACCTCAACGTGGCGAGCTTGAGAAATGCAGATATCCTTTGGGCCGATTATGTGTTTATAGGGGCCATGTCCATACAATCCGATTCTGCCGATGAGGTCATTGGCAGGTGTCAGGAACTGAAAACGAAAATAGTGGCCGGAGGTCCCCTGTTTACCGGAGATCCTGCACCCTATATGCATCTGGACCACCTGGTACTCAATGAAGCAGAAATTACCTTTCCCCAATTCCTGGCAGATTTGAGAAACCATTCCCCCAAAAAAATTTACCGGACAAGCGGGTTTGCAGACATGAAGCAATCCCCCCCACCCGACTATTCCCTGATCCGGGCTTCCGATTATGCACAACTGAGCATACAGTATTCCAGGGGGTGTCCGCACAATTGCGAGTTTTGTGAGATCACGGCCCTGCTGGGTCACAGGGTCAGGGTCAAAAGTACCGACCAGATCCTTCAGGAATTGACCCGCATATACCATACAGGTTTCCGGGGCAATGTGTTTTTTGTGGATGACAATTTCATCGGGAACCGGCATTTGCTGAAAAAATCGCTTCTTCCGGGCATCGCCCGCTGGAACAGGGAACGGAGGCATCCCTTTGCTTTCACCACCGAGGCTTCCATCGATCTCGCAGGCGATAAGGAACTCATGGAAAAGATGGTGGAAGCCGGATTCCAGAAGGTGTTTGTGGGCATTGAGACTCCCGAGGAGAAATGCCTGAAGGAATGTGATAAAACATTGAATATCAAGTATAACCTCATGGAAAGCGTGCACGTGATCCATTCTGCGGGCATCGAAGTATCGGCAGGATTCATCGTGGGTTTTGACAACGATACCTCAAATATTTTCCAGCGTCAGATAGATTTCATTCAACAAAGCGGGATCATCACCGCCATGGTGGGCCTTTTGAATGCCCCCAACCGCACCCTCCTCTACCAGCGTCTGAAAAAGGAGGGCAGAATCTTGAAAAACAGTGGAGGGGACAATACCGATTACTCCATGAATTTCATCCCGAAAATGAACAGGGAAATCCTTTTACAAGGATACCAGCACATATTGAACGGGATCTATTCCAGCAAGGCATTTTATATCCGATTAAAGAGCTTCCTGAGCAAATTTGATCCGGGTGCCACCGTCCGTGTCCATTTTAACCGGGAAAGGATACTGGCCCTGATCCGTTCGGTCATTTACATTGGCATTCTGAGCAAAGGAAGGATTTACTACTGGAAGCTCTTCTGGTGGAGCCTGCTCAGAAAGCCAAAAATGTTCCCCATGGCCATCACCTATTCCATTTATGGATATCATTTCAGAAAGGTCTACAGGATAGGATCCTGAAGCTGAGTATCCCGGATCAGCCGGATTCTTCAGGCACGAAAGCTTTGGCCAGGTTCACCAGGAAGAGTTGTTCCGAGGCCCTGGTAAAAGCAGTATAGAGCCACCGAAGGTATTCCAGGGAAAGCATTTCCTCGGTGAAATAACCCTGGTCGAGAAACACGGATTTCCACTGGCCGCCCTGGGATTTGTGACAGGTGATTGCATAGGCAAACTTCACCTGTAAGGCATTGTAATATGGATCAAGAGTGAGCTTTTCCGATACCTGCTTTCGGTTGATGGCCTCCGGATAATCTTCCGCCACGGACTGGTATAAGGCTCTCTGCTGTTCATAGTCCAGTGAGGGTGTTTCCATGTGGATCACATCCAGAAGAAGTTTCACTTCCATCTCCAGCGGGGGATAATCCGGGAGCGATACCTGCACATTGGCAAAACTGCGCCCATGCACCTCTTCGGTGGAAATGACCCGTTCAATCCTGATGATATCGCCATTGGCAATAAAATCAAGGCGATTCTCAACATCCTTCCAGAAGTAATTGTTCTTGACAACCATCAGGAGATCCCCAGGGGAGATATGTTCCTCACGCCACAGTATCTGGCTCCGGATTCCCGCATTGAACTTATTGGCCCTTTTATTGGACCGGGTGACCACAATGGTTTCTGATGTGCCGTAACGGTCAAAGCTTGAAGCTATGGCCTCGATCAGCTCTGTCCCGCTGATCAGCTTCACATCCGGAAAGGGCGCAAAACGAAATCCCGGATAGTCCTCAATGCCTGCCGTGATCAGCTTTCTGATGGCGGTGGCATTATAGAGGATGCCCGAGTCCTGGCTCTGCCTGACCACATCGGTCAGTTCGATCTCACGGACCCTGTAACCAAAACCTTCCAGCCTTGTCCTGTCCAGGGCCGGACTTATGGGGAGCCCTACCGGAGGTAACTGGGCTGTATCGCCCACCAGCACCAGCCTGCAACCGGATCCTCCTTCCACAAAGTCTATGAGGTCCCGGAGCAGGTCACCCGAACCAAACCTGGCCTCCGGTGACCGGTCGCCGATCATGGATGCTTCATCCACAATGAAACAGGTCTGCTTGTGCAGGTTGCGGTCCAGCACAAATTCACCCAATCCATCCTTCCCGGCTTTTTGCCTGTAGATCTTTTTGTGGATGGTCCACGCCTGTTGTCCCGAATAGGCACTTAATACTTTGGCTGCCCTGCCTGTGGGGGCCAGCAAAACGCTTCTTTGCTTCAGGGCATGCAGGGTAAGGACCAGGCTCTTGACCAGGGTGGTTTTCCCGGTTCCGGCATAGCCTTTAACCACCATGATCTCCCCCCTGTCCTGGGATGCCAGAAAAGCTCCCAGCTCGTGGATCAAATCCACCTGTCCGGGGGTGGGTTGAAACTCAAGGTTTTCCTGTAACAGGCTACTTATGAATTTTCTGAGCATGCCCTGCAAATATTGCGCATTTAAAATATATAATATATTTTTTTTGCTAAATTTGTCGCAAACCTATAAAGAATACCCCATGAGAAGAGTAATTCAGGTTCTTTTTGTTTTGGTAATCATTGTCCTAGGTTACCTCATTGTTGAAAGCATCATGGAACCTATCAGGTTTAACCAGGAAGTGGAGGTCAGGGAGCAGGCCACCATCGACAAACTGATCGACATCCGGGAAGCACAGAAAGCATACAAGGACGTATATAAGAAGTATGCCGGCAATTTTGATACCCTGGAGGCGTTTATTGATACTGGCCATTTTACCGTGATCAAGGCCATCGGAGAGATTCCTGAAGAATGGCTGGATGAACTCGGTTTTGAAAAAGCCAGGGAAAAGGCCCTGGATGAAGGCGTCATCAGCCGTGAATCCACCCCGGTACCTGTGAAAGATTCGCTGTTCTCCGCCTCATATGAAACCAATTCGATGAGGATCGTCCCATACACCGAAGGAGTGGAATTCACCATGGAGTCAGGTGAGTTACTGACCAGTTCCAATTTGACTGTCCAGGTGGTGGAAGTATCCGTCCTTTACGACGACCTGCTCAATGGAATGGACAGACAGCTGGTGGTAAATTACAAAGACGAGCGCGATAAGATCGTCGGATTCCAAGGCTTGAAATTCGGGTCACTGGAGGAAGGTACCCTTACTGGCAATTGGGAATAATCTCCCGGACATAGATGCAGGTAGATAGTATTATATCGAATACTATTTCGCAAGATATCAGACTGAAAGGTCACCAATCCATCCGGTTCGCTCCGGATGGATTTTCTGTTCTTATCTCTGACGCCAGCTACACTCCGGTATTCCTGAAACGCTACTCCTATCCGGAACTCCTCCCCTCCGTCGAACTATATGCTGAATGCGTCCGCATTCTGGATGAGAACTCCCTGCTTTCCTTTGAGGGAGAAACGGTGCTTATTCTTGATTCGCTCTCGGCTACCCTGGTTCCCAAGTACTTCTATCACCAGGAACTTGGCCGGAAAATGCTTGAAAAGGTATGTCCGCTGGATGAGACCGACAGGGTGGTGGACCGGCTGGTGAAAAACCGAACCGGACACCTGTTCTATGGGATCCCACAAAAGATCGATGAGTTGGCCGGACGTTTTACTGGAGATGTGCATATTCTGCATGTCTCGGAATGCCTGATCTCCCTTTCAGACCAGGTCAAATCCAGCGATCATCAGCGAGGGGTGGTGATGGCAGAAGTTCAGCAACACACGCTTGATATCCTGATCATCAAAGAGGATCACCTCCAATTGCTGAACCGTTACATCCTGAACGATCCTTCCGATTTTATTTACCATGTAATGAACAGCATGAAGCAACTGGGGCTCGACCGCGAAAGCATACCCGTGTATCTTTCCGGGATCATACATGATAATCACGAATTGTACGGATTGCTGGGAAAATATGTAAGAAATGTGCTGAATACCCCTTACTACCTGGAGGAATTGTCCAGGGAGAATATCCTCCGCTTTATGATACTTTCGGAAGGAAGCAAGTGCGCATAATCAGCGGCATATTCAAGGGAAAGCAGATCCGTCCCCCGCGTAATTTTAAAGCCAGGCCCACCACCGACTTTGCCAAGGAAAGCCTCTTCAATGTCCTGGCCAACCACTATGATTTTGAAGAACTTGATGTACTGGACCTGTTCTCAGGAACCGGCAGCATAGCCTATGAGTTTGCCTCCAGGGGAGCCCGCTCCGTGGTGGCCGTGGAATGGACGCAAGACCACTACAGATTTATCCGGGATACCTGCAGGGTGTTGCAAATGGAGCAAATCACACCCCTGCGTACCGATGTGTTCCGTTATTTGAATAAACCTT
>CBDTYO010000315.1:0-4944 GCA_965364615.1 uncultured Bacteroidia bacterium | reverse complement strand
GGATTCACAGCAGCGGGAACTGTTACCGATTCTAACGGTATTCCCTTTTCATTCCACCGGCAAGGCCGGTATGCGGAAACCAATGATGAGATAAAAGTAAGAAATAAATGCGTACGGGTAAAGGATTAATTCTCTTCGGGAGGGGTCCATCCATAATCCACATATTCCCAGTCCAGTTCCTCTCCATCCACATGGACCATGACAAATCCTTCTTCTGGCTTGCTGTCGGGTTCATTGGCCCACCACTTGCCGCTGACAGCGCCGCCGGTGATAAAATGAACCTGGTTCTGTACATAAATATCCTCCAGATAATGCAGATGTCCCTGAAGCACCAGACGCAGGTTATGTTCAGAAAAAAGTCCAAGTACCTCAAGGGAATTGCTGATCACCAGTCCCGGGGTATTGGCGGCCATGGAGCCACGCATCAACTGGGAAGCTGATGTGATGAAGGGAATATGTACACTAACCGCGATGGGGGTATCAGGGTCTACCTCTTGCAAATCCCTGGAAAGCCAAAGGATCTGCTCCTCATCGATCCCACCGGTATATCCTCCCGACTCGCTCCGGGCTATGGCATCAAGCACAATAAAATGCCAGCCCTTGTGATCGAAGGAATAGAAGCGATCGCCCAGGCGCTTTTCAAACATGCGCTTTCCAAATTCGGGGTGTTGCTCAATCTCCTCTTCCTCCCTGTGCCAACCGTATACCTCATGATTGCCCACCGTATTGTAAACAGGCATCTTGAACTTTTGGGACATTTTGATATACAGGTTAAAAAGCGAATCTGACCTGCCATAGCTCTGGTTCAGCACATCCATCACCTGGTCGCCCCCTGTGAGCACAAAGTCCGGATTCCTTTTGTTGACCTCATTGATGGCCCACTGAAAGCCGGCTTCAGCTGCCCTTTCAGGCTGAAGATGAATATCGGTCAGGAAGGCAAATGAAAAACTGTCTTCACCCTGCTCCGAAGGGGTCTGGGTAGATGGCTTGCACCCGAAAAGTAAGAGAATGAAAATCCCCAGAAATACGCATGTCCTTTTCATAATTGTCCGTTGTATGTTTTATAAATATTGTTGAAATAAATATAATTCATTTTTTCAGGAGCGGCCACTTGCCATAGGTCAGTCTCCTCCAGAGCCATTCCAGGGGACCATATCGGAAACTGCGCAGCCAGAGGGGTGAAATGATCAATATGACCAGCCATATTCCCAATACCATGAGTGCCTGGAACTTTCTATCCACATGGCCAAACAATCCCAGTCCATGCCCATAGAACAGGAACGTACAGATCAGGGTCATCAGGATGTAGTTGCTGAAGGCCATGCGGCCTACTGCAGCAAATGTGTTTTTGATTTTAAGGAAAGAGGATGATTTGACCACAAGCATCACCAGTCCCACATAACCCAGGGCCGTCAGCACACTGCCCACGTAATTGAATTGTTTGCCCAGGAACATGGAGTAATCCATGGACCACTGTATCCTGAAATTCAGCACCACACCGGTAGTTGAAATTAGCGTGCCCATCATCAGCCCCCCCAGGGTCAGGCGGAGGTACCAGCCAGCACTGCGCCCTGCCGAAAGCACCTGCCATTTGAACAGGGCCAGGCCCAACAGCATCATGGCTGTGGCCCGCCAGAAAGTCTGCATGAAGAACAGACCGGTCTGCATGAACAGGTAACCGGGCACCCTTTGTTCCATCTGCTCCATCCAGCCTCCGCGATATGCATTCAGGGTATGCTGAAGGTAGGCCTCCTTAGGTCTCCAGCTTTGCATCGTGCTGCTGAGGCTTTCTTCGGGCCAGTAGGGAATGGTAAAGGCAAAGAGGGAATCTAGTACCATGGGCACCAGGAAAAAACCCAATCCGATCCAGATGAGTTGTTTGGGAGGAAGCTTGCGGAAGACAAACAACAACATCCCGCATAATCCATAGGTAAACAGGATATCCCCATACCAGAGCAGATAGCCATGAAGCAATCCAAACACCAGCAGCCAGGCCATCCGGCGGTAATGCAGCAAGGCAGAATTAAGCCCCTTGGCCGTGGCATTTTCGGTAAAAATCAGCACCCCGGCCCCGAACAACATGGAGAAAATGCTCATGAACTTCTGGCTGGCCAGCAGGTGGCTCAAGATCCAGATCCACCTGTTCAGACCATTCAGATCCCCGTAGGCGGTGGGATTGATGTAAGCTGCCGTGGGCATGGAGAAGCTCTGTATGTTCATGACCAGGATGCCCAGTACTGCCACTCCCCTGAGAATATCCAGAGAAACGATTCTTTTCTGAATCTCCATCCATGCAAGTTACGGAACGCTCCGGATTTAAAACACCTATTGAGTTCCGGCGACAGGTACAAGGCCGTCGAAATGCTCCACCATCCGACCTATGGCAGGACACAAGACCCAGGTAGCCCTTTCCTTAGGCATAGATCTGAGGCTCCCGTGTCAAACAAGAACTTCTTTTGGTCCATCTCAATGCGGAAAGAAAGGCCGTTTCCGGAATTTTTGTTAAAGCCTTCTCTTACATTCTGCCTGTGGTACCCTTATCTTCCATCGCGTTTCCGAATTAAGGGAGTTTTGCATTCGGGACAGGAATGTGAGAAACAGGGGATTCCGGGTTGGTGAATGACCTGGTAATCGCAGCCGGGGCACATGCAGCACTCTTCCATATCCATCTTAGTGCCCAATCCCGATTGCTTTTCCTTCCAATCCCTTATGCTCTGATTGATGTGTTCGATATCGTCCGAATGGCAGGCGATGCATTCCTGGTGAGTGGCATCCGGATGGTGAAATACTATGGTACAGGCATTGCACCTGTACCACTGCTTATCAAATTCCACGTCGCCTCCCTCTATAACAATGGAGCGTCCCTCCGTGAATGCCCTGGCCAGTTTCTTCAGACAGGCATTGTAGCTCCTGGAGAAAGTGGGACGGGATATGTTCATTATTTTGGCAGCCTCTTCCTGTTTTAATCCTGAATAATCGGCCAATCTCAGGGCCTCATACTCTTCAAACAGTAGCTTGACCACTGTTGCATCATCGTAGGGGATCCCAATGGGCTGAAAGCCTTTTAATACGGGAGGAGAAAGTACTTTTCTATATTGCTTGTTTCTGGGAGACATGGCCTATTTGAACATATGTTCACAAATGTAATGAACATATGCTCATTTACCAAAATATGTATATAGAAAATAGCAAGGTGGAAGAAACCCTGCTTTAATCTACTGTAGAAACCCAGGTCAGGTACAATTTGTAGGCCAGGGACAGCAGGATGGCCCCCAGAAACAAGCCAATGAAACCGAAAGCCGCAAATCCACCCAAAGCTCCCAGGAAAATCACCAGCATGGGTACATCAGATCCCTTTCCCATGATCAGGGGTTTCAGCACATTGTCTATCATGCCCATCACCAGAAAATACAAGGACCACAGTACTGCTGCCCAGGGATCAAAAAAGGCAAAAAGGTAGATGATCAGGGGAATGTTAAACAACAACACCGGGATCTGGGCAATGGTCATCACCAAGATCAGAATGATCCACACAGCTGCCAGGGGAATTCCCGAGAATATCAGGCCCACGCCCATGAGGGTGGTCTGGATAATGGCCACCCCGAGCACTCCGGCAGCCACATTCCGGATGGTCACCAGAGAAACCTCCATGAATTCTTCGCCCCTTTCCCCAACCACTTTCTGAAAGATCTTCCTCCCGGACTCGGCTCCTTTTTCAAAGAAAATAAGGAAAATGCCAGCGATGACAATGGAAACAGCAAATTGCAGAATCCCAATGCCGGTGCTTGCCAGGGCTCCCAGCATTTTCTCCCCCCAGGAGGCAATCTGGGGCAAAAATCCGCTCAGTGTCTCACCCGTGTTCTGAGACAGATCCATCCAATGCTCATACAACCAGGGACCGATCAGCGGCCAGCCGGCCACCGATTCTGAAGGTACAGGAATGGTGAGCCCTCCTCCCTGGATGCTATCCGCCAGGAACTTGACCCCATCCACCAGCTGATTGACCAGCCATATGCTTGGAAATACCAAAATGGCCAGTGCGACCACCATGATCAGGATGGAAGTCAGTTTGTTCCTGTTTCCCAACCATCCCCTGAGCATCATAAACAAGGGGAAAATGATGATGGCTATGATCAGGCCCCAGAGCAGCATGCTCAGAAAGGGCCGCAGAATTCTGAAACACAGAAATACCACCAGTGCCAGGGTCCCCACTTTCAGAATCAGGTCGATGGCGATCTCCACATAGCGGGGCCTGTCATTTTCAGAAGGATTGTTTTTGCTAGCCATAATTGTTGCATATTTATAGTGGAAACAAAGGGATGTTTAAGTTATGAAAATATCCAGAAGAAATGTCCTCTCCACCATGGCCCTGGGAACAGCCGGGATTTCAATTCCTGCATCGCTGGCCGGTAAAGAGGCGACCTCCCCTTCCAAATTTCGCTTCTGCCTGAATACCAGCACCATTAGCGGAAAGGGCCTGGATCTGCTGGAATACATAGAAATCGCGGCAGCGGCAGGATATGATGGGATCGAGATCTGGGTCCGCGATCTGCAGGCAGCCCTTGAATCCGGTCACCCGATCTCCAGGATCAAGGACCATGTAGCAAAGCATGGCATCAAAGTGGAAAACGCCATCGGTTTTGCCCCCTGGATGGCCGGTGGAGCAAAGGGCTTTGAACAAATGGAGCAGGAAATGCAAATGCTGGCCGGTATAGGATGCCAGCGCATAGCCGCGCCTCCGGCCGGTGTCCCGGCCCATAAGGAACTGGACCTTTTTGCCACTGGAGAAAAATACAAGAAACTGCTTGCCCTGGGAAGAGAAACCGGGGTAATGCCACAGCTCGAATTCTGGGGAAGTTCTCCGGTGCTCTGGCACCTGGGGCAGGTCCTGATGATCGCAGCGGTGGCGGATGATCCCGGGGTTAAGATCCTGCCCGATGTGTA
>CBDTYO010000314.1:0-4954 GCA_965364615.1 uncultured Bacteroidia bacterium | reverse complement strand
ATTCCCCCTGATTTGAGCGATAATTCATATTTGGCTTTGACCCTGGTCGATTCGACTTCGATATCGCATACCTTGAGTTGCTTGAAAAACACCAGGGCGCTTTTACTGATTGAGGTCATGATTTCATGTGGGTTTTTACCAGTTCCATGAGTTCGAGGGCTCCGTGCTCCAGAGTATCGAATGCCGGAAGTCCGCTTTCCTCCTCTACTCTTTTGCATTCTTTGGAGATATCTTCCCTGGCCATTCCTTCATGGTTGATGGTAATGGCAATGACTTTCTTACCGGAAATGATCTCGATGGCTTCTATCTGATGCTTCAGGTTCTGTATCGGATAACCGGGAAAACCATCGTATTCCTTTCTTCTGGGAGCATGTTGCAACACAATAAAATCAGGCCTTCCCGCAGCAAGTATCTCATACCCCCCGGGGTAAGCAGGATTTAGCAGGCTCCCCTGCCCCTCAATGACAATCAGGTCCGGTGATTCATGGATCCAGGCCTGATGCACCGCATGTTCTATTTCACCCGACACAAAGTCATTGACCAGGGAATCAAGAATGAGGGTATACCTGGCACCCTGCATCCATGCTGTCTGGCCGGTCCCGATCAATTCCACCCTGAAGCCGTTATCCCGGAAAGCATGCACCAGGTGCCAGGCTGTGGTTCTTTTACCAATGGCAGAATCAGTTCCCAGGATGGCGATTTTCGGACATTTGACCTCCTGGATCTTCCCTGAAAAGAAATGTAATGAGCTTCGGGGGGGGGGCTTTCTAATATCCAGCAATTCGCATTGTTTTTTTGCAGCCAGATTTACCAACTGCTCGTTATCCGTCAAAAAATCGTGCAACCCGCTGACAATGTTTAATTTGGATTTCAAAGCGGAGATCACGGTCTGAAGAGCCTCTTCCGGCATCCTTCCTCCATCGGGGGCAAGTCCCACAATGAAACTGGACACAATATGTCCATGTTTGCTGGCTGACAACAGGGCTTCATCGAGACTTTCCACCACGGGAATGCCATTGGGCCGGCCGTCCAGGACCATTCCGGCATCCGATCCCTTGTACCTGGAATCAATGACCGCGCGTATGTGGTAACGTTCTGTAAATCTGACTAGTCCATGTGCTGTCTTGCCATTGGGGGTATGAAATGCACCCTCGCAATACACCACTGCATTCTCTTTTAATTTTGACATCTTCCAGATTATTTTTTACCAGTTAATAGGATGACGTACCGGTCTGCTTCCAGCTCTTCTTGCGCATGCATGCCAAATAGAGCAGCCAAACCTGCTGTGGAAGCTGGCAACACATGCAAGCCTTCCTTTTCCTTTAAAATCCTCGACAGGCGAAGCATTTTTTCATCGCTTATATCATAAGCGGCTCCATGGGAAGCCCTGATGGAATAGAGTGCCTCGTTCCCATCGAAACTATGCCAGTTGATCAGGGGTTCATTTACGGCTGTTTCTTTGATGCTGCCCGGGGTCAGATCAATACACCTGTCGAGGTTTTTCCTGAAGGAAAACACAATGGGATTCTTATGGGTAGAGGAAGCAGCGATCATCCTGGGAATTCTTGAGGTTTTTCCTCTTTTATACAAATTCACAAATCCACGGTAAACTCCGGTGATCAGCGTTCCGTTTGAAACAGGAACGGCCACCATTTTCGGAGCATCCCGCAATACATCATATATTTCATTGGCGATTTCAGCATAAGACATGATTTGTAGTGGGGTATTGACACCCCCCGGATTGGCGTCGTACCACCCTGAGGTTTCGGCCAGATCGATGGAATGCCTGACGGATTCTTCATAATTCCCCTGGTACCGCTCCACCTTGGCCCCATACCCTTTCATTTCCTCGATCCGCTGGGTATGATAGTCCTGCGGAATAAAGATCCTGCATTGCAATCCTGCCAATTTGGCCGCCAGGGCAATGGAAGCTCCGTAGTTGCCACAGGTGGCTACAGTGATGGTATCAAATCCCCTTCTTAATGCATCGTGACACTGGCTGAAGGCAATTCTGTCCTTTTGGGTTCCGGTGGGATTGTTTCCTTCGAATTTCAGGAACAGCTGCCTGATTCCCGATTCTCGCTCCAGGTTCCTGGCGCGGGTAAATGAGGTATCCCCAACCTCTATGTTGATGATATCCTCAAAGGATTCTATCCTTTCGCTTAATGAAAGAGAGGGATTAGCCACGTCCTTGCTGAGCAAGAGGGCCTCTTTGGATACTCCTGGAATATCTGGATTGGCTCCATCGAGCATGGTTAAAAATGGCTGCATAATGTATTGATAGGCGGTTTATACCAGGGGATCCTGCATGGGAATCCTGGATGGATAAATCATTTGGAAATACTGGCTGGATCTATTCATGGATAGTCCGAATTTATTTCGTGGTCGTATGTAAATTACCGGATCCCTGGTCCTTGCCAATACTTCTGAGGCTATGGATCCGGAGAATGAGCCAGGTGATTCCTTTGTATTACAGGCCACCATTACAATAATTCCATGCTCTGTTCTTTCAGAGAATGAAACGATCTCACGGGAAATGGTGGACTTGTTTTCCAGAAGATGTGTGCTACAGGCTATATTGCGTTCACTGAGAATACACCTGGTTTCTTCGAGTTTCTTAAGGTAGACGGGTCTGAGGCCTGATTGATCCTTCTCAATGATGGATATGGCCGAAACAGGGGCGCCAAGCAACAATGCGGTCTCAATGGCCCAGTTCAGTGGGTCGTCGCAAGGCTTTGATAAATCCAGTGGCAAAATGAGGTGTTTCCGCTTATCCATCCCCTGATCAGTGAATGTAATCACTGGAATCATGGAGTCAGAGATGATTCTCTTTGCATTTGAGCCTATTCCTGCAGCGTTATCACGTGTTGAACTGCTTCGACCCATGAGGATGATCTGAGCATTCAGATCAATGGATTTTTCCAGAACCTTCTGGTAAACCTTCCCCGAGGTAACGATGATTTCAAAGGGAATTTTTTCTTCATAACTGAGTATGGCATGCACCCTCTCGGAAAGTTTGTTTTCTGCCTCCCTGCGAAGCCTGTGTCTTTTTTGCTCCCCAGCCATTTTGTCAACAAGCGATCCTTGGTCATCTATCACATAAATGCATGAAATCATGGCATTTAGCTTTGTGACTAAGTGCCCGGCAAATTCCAGGGCAAGGTCAGATTGACGCTGAAAATCTATGGGTACTAGAATTCTGCTTCTGGTCATCAGGATATAGTTTTGCTTTTTAGACCTCCAGGTGATCTTTGGTCACAAGCACTGTCGAGAGAGGATGATTCTGACGAATGAGCTCTTTTTATTTGACATAGTTAGACAGGCTGTATACTTTTATAGCTTGTACCCATATCTTTTGACCTTGGAACCATCGGATGCCTTTGATGCTGAAGAATTTCTTGCCTCCTTAATGAACCATGCCCCTCTGGGCATTATATCATTGGATGTATCAGGAAGGGTTACCCATGTTAACCGCCTGGCCAAGGTTTTGCTGCAGATAAATCCCGCCAATAAAAAAATGGAGGGTGAACCTGTGCTGGATTGTGTGTTCCATATCCCTGTGCTCCGTGACATCTTTTCCAGATTTCTGGAGAAGAAAAAATCATTCAATACTGAAGCACTGAACATCCATGACCGATATGTGATAATCAAGGGAGTGAGCATCCAGCATGGATTCATATGCATCATCAATGAAGTAACCAGGTTGATAAAAATGGAAACAGAATCCATCCAGTCCATTCTTGCCGGACAGGAAAATGAGCGCCGGAGGATTGGAAGGGAAATACACGATGGTATCGGACCCCTGCTCAGCTATTCCAAACTGGAATTGGACACCTTCCTGGATGAATATGAGAAAGCGCAGAAGGACGGGGGTGAAGAAAAGCTGCTGAACATTCGTCAGACCCTTGATTCCATTGCCAATGACCTGCGCGACCTTTCTCACCATTTAACACCCAGACTCCTGGAAGAGTTTGGACTATTTTCCGCCTTCAGCCATTTGATTACCAGACTAAATAATTCATTGAAATCCAAAATCGGGTTTTACAGCAATCTCGGATCAGAAATCAGGTTTGATCAGGACCTGGAATTAAATCTCTACCGCTGTGGTCAGGAACTTGTAAATAATGCTGTGAAACACGCCAGGGCATCAGAAATAATGGTCCAGCTGATCAAGCATGATCACAGCGTTGTACTCATGGTGGAAGATGATGGTATGGGATTCGATCCTCAGGTGATCAGCCAGGAGAATTTGGGAATCGGGCTTACAAATATAGATACCAGGGTCCGGACATATCATGGGGAGTTCCACATTGAGTCCCAAATCAACAAAGGTACAACGGCAAGCATTGAAATACCCATTCAATCGGCGTAAAATAAACAAGATGGATAAAATCAAGATCCTGCTGGCAGATGATCATAAAATTTTCAGGGAAGGTGTGAGATCCATTCTGGAAAAGGAAAATGATATGGAAGTGGTGGGTGAAGCTTCCAATGGCGCTGAAGTCCTTGAACTTATTGAGCAAGTGGAGCCGGATGTGCTTGTGCTTGACATAGACATCGGCTCGCCCAATGGGATTGAGATCACAGCTTTGATCAGCGAAAACCGTCCGGAAACAAAAATATTAATACTCTCCATGATGGGCTTGCACGATTTTGTCATTCAGGCCCTGGAGAAAGGGGCCATCGGTTTCTTACTCAAGAATACCGGGAAAGATGAAGTGCTGACTGCCATACGAAGTGTCTCAAAAGGAGACAGTTATTTCAGCAAAGAAGTCTCAGCCATATTGATAGAACAACTGCAGAAGCCCCCCTCCTCAAGGAGAAGAAACACCGAGATCCCCATATCGCCCCGGGAAGTGGAAGTACTTAAACTGATCGCACAGGAATTCTCAAATTCCGAGATCGCAGAGAAACTCTTCATCCGGAATTTCACGCAAACCCTCAATCAGATGTT
>CBDTYO010000313.1:0-4964 GCA_965364615.1 uncultured Bacteroidia bacterium | reverse complement strand
CCGGGAAAGGATGGCCATGATTGAAAAAGGGGTGAATCCCAAGGATTTCATGACCGATCGCCGGCCTAATTCTTATGGGATCCTGAAGTGGGCCCTGTTGCTTGCGGGGGTCGGATTCGGACTTTTCATCGGAAGCGTCCTGGAGACCTACACCAGCATCCCGGAAGAGCCGGCCTATTTCGCTTCAGCCTTTTTCTTTGGAGGAGCAGGGCTGTTTGCTGCCTTCCTGATGGCCAAAAAAGCAGAAGAAAAATAATTCCTCTACCCTCTGTTACATCCATGAAAGGCCTTCTCTTTGGAGAGGGTCTTTTTTTATGTCCAAGCACCAGCATATGGGGTATTCCCATGGATATTTCCAGGATTTGACCAATTTATTAGTGCATTGAATCCACGGAGTTCATACTGGGTGATCGCCCAGCTTTTGATGTTTGGTGCATGGCCGTAGCTCCCAGAGGCTTATTGCGGTACGGTAAAAAAAAGAGGCCCCCGATGGAGGCCTCCGAAAACAAACGGTGCTATTAAACTATCCGCATTTAGAGCTGCCGCAATCGGTACAGATCAAGCAGCCCTCCTGGTAAATGAGATTGTTGGAACTGCAATCTTCGCATTGTTGTCCCGGTTTGGCCTTGGTGCCATTCGGTATGTATTTTTTCAGGGACCTGACTACCCCCGCACTCCAGGTATTGATTGATTCATTATCCAGCCTGAGGGAACTGATCAGGTTGATGGCATCCACCACAGGCATGCCATGCCTCAGCACTCCGGAAATCAGTTTGGCATAGTTCCAGAACTCACTGTTGAACTGGTGCGACAATCCACCCATGGTGACCTTGTAGCCATATTTGTCCACATACTGGAAGTCATAGCGCTTTGATCCATCCTCATTCTTGGTTTTGAGGATTTTGCCTTTGGTCACCTTGGAGGGAATGGGGAAGGTGTCTTCTTCCTTGCGGCCCGTAAAGATCTCATAGGGCCTTCCATCCAGCAAACCAATAAAGGCGATCCAGTCTTCTTCATTGTTTTTGAAGCGCAGGATCTCTGCATCCAGGGCAGCCGGTCTTCTGATGGGGAACTGTGTCTCTTCCTTCTTCTTTTTGTCAGCGGCCAGCAGGACACCCGACCTGGACCCATCGCGGTAAACTGTTACCCCTTTGCAACCACTCTCCCAGGCTTTGACGTAGAGCTCTCCCACCAGTGATTCTTTCGCGTCGGAGGGCAGGTTGATGGTCACGCTGATGGAGTGATCGACCCATTTCTGGATGGCGCCCTGCATCTTCACCTTTTTCATCCAGTCCACATCATTGGAAGTGGCTTTGTGATAGGGCGAACGCTTGACGAGCTCTTCCACATCGTGGTCACTGAAATTCTTCACCTCCTCCGGATCCATTCCGTTTACTTTCAGCCAGGTGAGAAAATTGTGGTGAAACACATTGTATTCTTCCCAGCTGTCCCCCACCTCATCGACGAAGGTGACTTTGGCATCCTTGTCGTTGGGATTCACCTTGCGGCGCCGCTTATAGACAGGCAAAAACACCGGCTCAATGCCTGAAGTGGTCTGGGTCATGAGGCTGGTGGTTCCGGTGGGCGCGATGGTGAGCAGGGAAATGTTTCTGCGGCCATGCTTTTTCATTTCTTCCAGCAGACCGGGATCCTCTTTCCCCAGCCTGTTGATAAAAGGATTATCCTTTTCCTTGGCATAATCAAATACCTCAAAGGGGCCCCTTTCCCTGGCCAGGTTCACGGATGAACGATAGGCCTCCAGGGCCACGGTTTTGTGCACCTCCACCGAAAAATCGATGGCGTTCTCACTGCCGTATTGCAAACCCAGCCCCGCCAACATATCCCCTTCAGCGGTAATTCCAACGCCGGTCCTTCTCCCTTCGATGGCCTTTCTTTTGATATTTTCCCAGAGGTTGATCTCTACCCTCTTGATTTCCTCATCTTCGGGATCTTTGTAAATTTTATCCAGGATGGCATCCACCTTCTCCAGTTCCAGATCGATGATGTCATCCATGATCCGCTGGGCCAGGCCCACATGCTTCTTGAATTTCTCCCAGTTAAACCGGGCCTTCTCAGTAAAGGGCTCCTCCACATAGCTGTACAGGTTGATGGCCAGCAACCGGCAACTGTCATAGGGGCAGAGGGGGATTTCACCGCAGGGATTGGTCGAAACGGTTTTAAATCCCTGGTCGGCATAGCTGTCAGCCACCGATTCGCGGGTGACTGTATCCCAGAATAGAATTCCAGGCTCAGCAGATTTCCAGGCATTGTATACAATCTTGGCCCAGAGGGTGCGGGCATCGATTTCCTTGGTGTGGGTAGGTTTTTCTGAATCGATGGGGTATTGCTGCACAAAGGTGCTTCCCTCCACCACAGCTTGCATGAACTCATCGTTGATCTTGACTGAAATATTGGCCCCGGTGACTTTGCCTGCCACCAGCTTGGCATCGATGAAATGTTCCGCGTCGGGGTGCTTCACTGAGATGCTCAGCATCAGTGCTCCCCTGCGGCCATCCTGTGCCACTTCCCGGGTCGAGTTGGAATATCGCTCCATGAAGGGAACCACTCCGGTGGAGGACAGGGCGCTGTTCAGAACCGGACTGCCCGAGGGCCTGATGTGGCTCAGGTCGTGACCCACTCCACCCCGGCGTTTCATCAGCTGCACCTGTTCCTGGTCGATCTTCATGATTCCCCCGTAGGAATCTGCATCGCCCTGATGCCCGATCACAAAGCAATTGGAAAGACTTGCTATCTGAAAGTTGTTCCCGATCCCGGTCATGGGGGATCCCTGGGGAACAATGTATTTGAATCCCTGCATCAGATCAAACAGCTCATCTTCGCTCAGTGGATTGGGATATTTTTGTTCGATGCGCCCGATCTCGGAGGCCAGCCGCCTGTGCATATCATCCGGGGTGAGTTCATAGAGGGAGCCCTGGGAATCCTTCAGCGCATACTTGTTTACCCAGACCCTGGCGGCTAGCTCATCACCCTTGAAATATTTCAGTGAGGCTTGAAAGGCTTCATCCAAACCAAATGTTTGTTTCGCTTTCGGGTCTTTCTTTCCATTTGCTTTCTGTTCTTTCAGCTCAGGCCCAACAAACAACTGGTTTTTTTGAGATAAATCCTTTTCTGCCATTCTCTTTTCGGTTTAATCTTAGGGTGCCTCCATTGTAAACACCAAATTAGTCATTGAGTTGCGCCCTCCGCTTCAGAGTTATTAAAACCTATTAACATCAGCGCAATGCCTTGGCAATCTGATTATTATGAAAACAAACCTCTGCATTAGAGGGAAAAAAGTCCCTCTTTCACATCGTAAAAAAATCCAAATAATTATTGCCAAACGGATGATGAAAAAGGGTCCCTATGTATTTCAGATTCCGCCGATGAAATTAAGAAGAAAAGCACTGCAGAATCCCCCTCCTCTGTCCCATTTTATTAACAAGAAATCAACCCCTAAGCTAACTCGGTGAATGGCAGACACATGAGAAATAAATTCCAAATCTTCTTATTCGGGCGTTGTATTTATCTGATTTATTGCGCTTTACAAGATTAGCCTTAAATGGACCCAACGAGCCATCGCCCTGTTCACGGGGGCTCCCGCCCTGGCAAATTTTTTCAAAAAAAAAGGAGCGTTCCGGATTTGGAACGCTCCCTTGAATCAAATATGCGGATCAGATCTTAGAACCGGTAAGCTGCGCTGATGTTCCAGGTAAATCCGTTGCCAAAATAAACCCTGTTGTTCATGTTCACCCCGTTCCACTCAGCTTCACCCGCTTCCGGATGAATGTTGGTGTCCGATTGTGAAATAAACTGCTTATTCAGGATGTTGTTGGCATTGAACCTGAACTCCAGCCGGCGGCTGTTTTGCAGGTAGATCTTGTAGGAGATCCCCCCGTCAAGCAATCCGAAGGAAGGCAGCTGCAGAGACCCATCGTTATCGGGTGCATCAAAACTTCCCGGATCGATGTCCGCATGCAGCCGGCTGTAATACCTGTAGTCCAGGTCCACCGAGAGCCCCCTGATGATCTTGTAGGAGGCCAGCAATCCCAGGCTGGTTTGGGCAGAATTCCCCACCTTCACGCCATCCAGGTAGAGGGTCTGATCTTCACCCCCAATGGGATTGCGGTCCTCATCATAGATTCGGGCATTCACATCCCCGCCATAGGTCCAGTTCCCGATGGAAGCAAAACCTCCCACAGAAAGGTTCCGCGTGGGTTTCAGATCAAACTCCAGTTCCACCCCGGTATGCAGCTGAGCCACATTCTCAAAGAGGGCCACATCATCACGGTTGCCATCTCCGTCAAAATCGCCTGACTGGCGGATCTGGCGGTCGGACCAGTTTGTATAGTATCCATTCAGGTCCACGTCCAGCAGATTGCTCCGGTATCCGTAACCTATTTCCAGACCCAGTACCCCTTCATTACCCACGTCTTCGTTAACAATGTTCTGATAATTCAGGAAGAGATCATCGAAGAAGGGCTGGCGGGAATAATACCCGGCATTGAAAAATACATTGTGCTCCAGGTTGATGTTGTAGTTGGCCCCGGTCTTCACGTTAAATCCGGGAAAGCGCAGTTTCTCCGAGATCTGCTCGTTGGGATCCGAGTAAGAATGGTAGTCAAAACGCTGGTAAGCCTGGGTGGAAGCGGCAAACTGCACAAAGGTGGAGAGCTTCTGGGTCTTGTACTCCAGCTGCCCGAACATCCCTGCATAGGAAATGCGCTCGTCGTTGTGATAGTCCAGCTTATCATCCAGGTTGCGGTTCCGGTTGTCCCAGAACATGTAGGGAGTGGCCCTGTGTTCCTGGGTATATACCACGCCGCCCGGGTGGTTTTCCTGGAATCCGGCCCCGTTGTAGTTATCATCCCAGTATCCGTCCAGTCCCCACAGGTTATCCACCAGCCTGAAGTGGGATCCGAAGTAGGTCCTGAAGTCGGCACCCACGTTGAAGGAGAGGTTCTCGT
>CBDTYO010000312.1:0-4972 GCA_965364615.1 uncultured Bacteroidia bacterium | reverse complement strand
AGCCGTTCATAATGGTGACATAGCAGCGCTCGCCATCGATCAGGCAGTGGAAGCTGCCCTGCAGGCCTCTACCGGAATCTTTGTTATACAGGTAGCTATAGATCGCCTGCTTCTCTGCAGCCAGTTCGTTGCGGCGCTTTTCCAGCTCTTCGATCTCGCGCTTGAGCATGACGTGGCGCTTGATTAGCTTACTCGTCGGTGTCGTTCTCAGTGACATTGTTTCCTACCTCGTGAAATGGATTCTCAGTTAATTTGTCTGCATACCTGAACAGTGTCCTGCAGTTAATCAGGTATGCCCTCTTTGGCTTTTTATCGCCCTTGCCGGTGAACTTCTTGCTCCTCAGATCGTTCTGGATGATGCAGTCCTTGATCCGCTCTCGTCGCATCCATGCGATCTTCCATGGCACGATGATTACCCAGAACTCGGCCTCAGTCGTCATCAGGCCTGACGGCTCTCCGTTGAACTCGGTCTCGATCACGAAGTTACCAGTCTCGATGGCCTGATAGTCCTTTTTGATCTCGACCTTCTCGTCGACCTCTGGCACATACAGGTCATATTCCTTGCAGTATCCGCCCTGGAAAAGGCATAGGAAGTCATGGCCACAATGCTGGCTGTTCCCAGTAAACCACTTGCCAGCGTCAGGGGAAGGGTCGCTCCCCAATCGGTGGTGAATCCGTAGAGGGCCAGGGAGGTGGGAATGATCGACAGGGCATATAGGGTCCAGCCCAGTTTGGCCCTGGGGTGGGCGATGTCTTTGCCAAGGTCCGCCGATCTCCCCCCGGCATAGATCAGGGGAGGGGCCAGCAGGATCATGGCAGATGCAGGGACGCCTGCATAACCGGCGTTCCATTCGTTCACCAGGGCAGAGACAAACATCAGTCCCAAAGTAGCCGGGGCAGTCACATAGCCTATACTTACAGCCTGGTCGGCCCAGCCGGTGGAAATGCTCACCGGGGACTGTGGGTCCCTGAGGGGTGCTTCATTCTGCATGGGATCCTGGGCATCCAGGGCGGCTGAGGCATATCCCAGCAGAACCAGAAAAAGCAGAAGCTTGTTACGCATGCTTTGGATCAATTTCTGGCAAGTTACCTATTTTCTTACTTTCACAGACCTTACCTTTGTTCCATGATTGATTGCCTTTTGGGGGAACTCACTTTTAGAACCAGCCGCTCGTCGGGTCCCGGCGGACAGCATGTGAATAAAACCGAATCACGTGTGGAACTCATCTGGGATCTGCAGAATACCAGGTGTCTGGACGATAACCAGAAATCCCTGTTGGCCCGGCGGATACGTTCCAGGCTTACGGAAGAGGGAGTATTGATCCTGGCTTCCGGGAAATACCGGTCCCAGCACCGCAACCGGCAGGATGTGACCGAGAGGTTCCTGGAGGTAATTGGCGCCGGTCTGAAACCGGTGAAGAAACGACGGCCCACCAAACCCTCCCGCACAAGTGTGGATAAGCGGATTAAGGGCAAGAAGATTCGTGGCGAAATCAAAAGATTCCGTCGCCCTCCCTCCGGGGAGCAGTAAACCAGGCTTTCCTTCGTATCTTTGAAAAAGATGACCCGGTCCATCCCAAAGTCCTCCCCGAAAGTATCAGTCATTCTGCCTTTTTACAATGCGGAAAGAACCCTTCATCGCGCCCTGGAGAGCATTGCCACCCAGGATATGAAGGATTTTGAGTGTGTGATGGTGGACAATAATTCAGGGGATGGAAGCTGCAGCATCGCCGAGGATTGGGCCAACAAGGACAACAGATTCAGACTGTTCCGGGAATCCCGGCAAGGGGTTATGTTTGCTTCCAACAGGGGTGCTGAGGAAGCTGTGGGTAAGTACCTGGCCAGAATGGACGCGGACGATGTAGCCCTTCCGGAACGCCTGCGGCTACAGTCGGATTTTCTGGATGAAAATCCTGCGTACGGGGCTGTCGCAGGCAGGGTCCTTCATGTAGGGGACCCGGACAGTACGAAGGGCTTTCAAAGGTTTGTGGACTGGAGCAATTCGATCTGCAGCTACCACGAGATCTACCACCGGAGATTCATTGAGGCTCCCATTGTCAATCCCACTGCCATGTGGAGAAGGAGCACCATGGAACAACATGGCATGTACCTGAACGGTCCCTTCCCTGAGGATTATGAGATGTGGCTGAGGTGGCTGGATCAGGGCGTACGGATAGCCAAGCTGAAGGAACGGGTGCTGGAGTGGCATGACTCGGAACGGCGCCTGACCCGCACCGATCCCATTTACAGCGACCGGTCCTTCTACGAGATCAAGAGCCGGTACCTGGCTTCCTGGCTGGCCAGGGAAAATAAGTACCACCCGGAGGTGGCCATCTGGGGAGCCAGCCGGATTTCCCGGCGAAGGGCAAGAATGGTGGAACAGCATGGGATCAGGGTAAGCACCTACATAGACACCAAAAAAGGGAGACAAATAGAAAAAGATGTCCTTTATTATAGGGATCTGCCCAGGGCAGGATCTTTGTTCATCCTGACCTATATCCGGCAGATGGACAACCGGGAAAAAATCCAGGTCTTTCTGGAGGAGCGGGGATATGTGGAAGGTAAGGATTATCTGATGGTTTCATGAACAGGAATGGGAAATCGAGAATAATCTTCTATTTTTAGCACACAAACTTTCCCATGAAGCAACTTTCCACCCTCCCGATCTTATTCATTTTGGTTTTTCATTCCTTCTCGGCTTGCCTGAATGGTCAGAACCTGGATTCCCTGCTGCAAAACAAAAGGGTGTACCAGGCCGAAAATATCGGTGATCTTCCGGTTCCCAAAATTGATGGATTGCTGGATGATGAGATATGGGATCTCGGAGAATGGCAGGGTGATTTCACCCAGCAGCAGCCTGTGGGAGGCGTTGCCGGGACCGAGGACACCTACATCAAGGTGCTTTACGATGAGTCCAACCTCTTTGTATCCATTATCTGTCAGGATGATGAACCGGATTTGATCCGGGATATCTTCGATCGCCGGGATGCCCTGAGTGGCGACATGACAGGCATCGCCATCGACAGTTACAATGATAAGCTGACCGCCTTTGAATTTAACCTGAGTGCTGCCGGACAAAAAATGGATCTCAAGCACCTGGGCGATTACCAGTGGGATTTTAACTGGAATGCGGTCTGGGACGGAGCCACCGCAAAGAATGATTCGGGCTGGGTGGCCGAGATGAAGATCCCCTTCAGCCAGATGCGATATACCAATAAGGAACAACACCAATGGGGCATGCATGTCTGGCGTTGGATCGACCGGAGGCAGGAAGAGGACCAGTGGCAATACATCCCTTTGCAGGCACCGGCCATGGTCTATCTTTTCGGGGAACTGAAAGGGGTGGAGAACATCAGGAGTTCCCGCCAGATGGAAATCCTGCCCTACCTGCTGTTTTCGGCCGATAAGCAGGCCTCGAATGAAGGTTCTCCTGACCTGGGAATCAACGGGGGGGTTGATGCCAAGGTGGGGATCAGCAGTGATTTTACCCTGGATCTGACCATCAATCCCGATTTTGGCCAGGTGGAGGCCGATCCTTCCGTGTTGAATCTGACGGCCTTTGAAACCTTCTATGAAGAGAAACGTCCTTTTTTCCTGGAGGGCAATGAGATCTTTGACTTTTCCCTGGATGAGGACATTCCCTATTATTCCAGGCGCATCGGGGCTGAGCCTGAATTTCCTGATTACTGGGAGGGTAAGGAGATTAATGACATACCCAGGTGGACCACCATCCTTGGTGCGGCAAAGTTTACAGGCAAGACCAACAAAGGTCTGTCAGTGGGAGTAGTGAACGGGCTTACCGCACAGGAGTTTGGAACAAGCAGGGACTCGGTTTCCGAAAATGAGGAGTTCCAGGTGGCCCCCTTGAGCAATTACCTGGCCTCCAGGATTAAAAAAGAATTTGATGAAGGGAACACCATTGTGGGAGGCATGTTCAGCCTGGTGAACCGCTTCTCACCGGAAGCTCCGGTGCGGGATTTACTCCCATCCATGGCAGTGGTCGGAGGGCTGGACCTTCTGCACTATTGGGACAATAAAAATTTCTACCTGGAAGCCAAAACCATGGGCAGCCAGCTGCGGGGGAGCAAAGAGGCCATCCTGGTCAAACAATTAAGCCACATCCACCGCTACCAGCGTCCCGATGCCACTTATCTGGATGTGGACAGCCTCGCCGAGCAATTGTCAGGAAGCGGAGCTTTGTTAAGGATCGGCAAGAAGGGAGGAAAATTCAATTTTAGCCTGGCCGGCCAGTACCGTTCTCCGGGGATCAACCTCAATGACATGGGTTATATCAGACAGGCCGATTTGGTGGGTGAGGGCGTCGAACTGGCCTACAGGATGAATGAACCCGGGGATTGGATACGCAATTATACCCTGGGATTGTCCCAGGAGGCTCTCTGGAGTTTCGGGGGGGAGAATATTCAGAACCTGACCGAAGCGAATTTTCATTTGAGGACCAATTCCCTTTGGAGTTTCATGGTAAACTATGGCTTTGATGCATCGCACCTTGACACCAGGGACCTCAGGGGCGGGCCCGCCATCAGGGTGGATGGGGAGCACCAGAGCGGTGCCATGATCATGTCCAATAGTTCAAGGGATTTCTCAGGCAGCCTCGGAGTTCATTACAACCAATACTTGGTCAAGGGTTCCCACCAGGAGGTCGCCTATGTTAAACTCACCTGGTTGCCCATCAGGAAAATCAAATTAAGCTCCACTGCCTCCTACGTTACCAGGGATTATCACCAGCAATATGTATCTACCCTCAGGGAAGAGGGAGAAAGGCTTTACCTGACAGGTCGCATAGATCAGCAAACCCTTTCCCTGACGTTTCGGGGAGAGTTGTTTATCACCCCTGAGTTGTCTATCCAGTATTACGGGAGTCCCTTTTATTCGGTGGGCAAGTACAGTGAATTTCTCAGGGTGAAGCAATCACAGGCAAAAAGCAGGGATGAGCGTTTTGAGGCGCTGGATG
>CBDTYO010000311.1:0-4973 GCA_965364615.1 uncultured Bacteroidia bacterium | reverse complement strand
ATCGATGTTGCTGATAAACACCAGATCCGAATCCAGCGCATCCAGGTTCCGGATCAGGGCCCCGTGTCCGGCCGGCCTGAAAAGCAGGGAGCCGTCGCTGTTGCGGAAGGGTTCATTGTGAAGGTCTACTGCGATCGTATCGGTTTCCGGCTTCTGAAAGGAGAAAGAAAGATCAATGCTCATGCCCGTTTCCTTTTCAATGGCAGGGATGATTTTGGCTGCCTCGGTCTGGAAGCCATCCAGGTGCTGGGGTGAGACCGTCAAATGGATCCGGACCATCCTCTGGCGGCTGGCGCAATATTTTACCGCCTCACGCACATGCTCCTCAAAGGCAGTTCGGCGGTCCTTCTGGCTGTATTTATGAAATTTCAGAAGCCCTTTGGGTTTGTTCCCGTAATTCAAACCTTCCTCCAGAAGCAACTTCCGGAGGACCTCTTCCGGATTCGGATCGTCCTCTGGGTTGAGGTCTTCGTAAAACGGATACTTCTCCAGCTTATTGAAAAAACGCTTCAGGTCCTTGTGGTTTTCGATCCAGGCTTCCTGTTCGGGCCGGGATTTTCCTTCCAGGCTTTCCAGGGCAGCATAGAGGTCCTTGAACATGCGTGTGGCGGCCCCCGAGGCAGGTATAAACCGGGTCATGCGGAAATCGGGGCCATTGTCCAGGAACACATCCAGGTAATGCTGCTCATCCCCTTCGGTCAGTGCTGCAATGCCCTTGCCACAGGTGGCGGGCATGGTGATATCTGAAGGGGGGAAACCCTGTTGGAAGTGTTTGATCTGCTGGTTGATCTCATCGATGTGAATCCCCTTGGAGCGGATCTGCTTGAGGTCTTTCTGGTTGAACATGTTATGGCTTTATATTATAACATCCTCAAGATAGAAAAAGTTTCAGATCTTTACGCCGTTTTTCCCGGCCTTCAGCGCCCTGATGTTCAACAGGACCACCTCTTCGCCTTTTCTTCCGAAAAGCGTATTCAGCGCACCTTCCAGGCTCTCCTGGGTAAGGCCAAGGTAGTCGGAAGCCGCCCCCAGCATCACGATGTTGGAGACCTTCTGGGACCCAATCTCACTGGCAATGGCATGGGCATCGATGATCACATGGTTCTTCAGTTTCCTGATCTCGGCAAACAGGGCATCCTCCGGGGGGTAGTCGTCAATGTTCTGAAAGGTCTTGCTGCTGGTCACCAGCCATCCCTCTTTGGCCAGGAAAGGAAGATATCGCAGCGCTTCCATGGGTTCCACCGAAAGGATCATGTCGCATTGTCCTTCGGGAATCAGGTCAGAAGCAATGGGTGAATCAGAAATCCTCAGGTGGGACTGGACCGCCCCGCCCCGCTGGCTCATTCCGTGTACCTCGGCCTGTTTCAGGTAGAGTCCCGATTCTACGGCAGCCATGCCAATCACTGCAGCAATGGAGAGGATTCCCTGTCCCCCGACCCCTGCCAGTATGATATCCCGTTTCATATTCAAAGACTTTGCAACTATTGACTTTTTGACTTTTGACTTTTCAGCCGCCGCGAGGCGGTCTGTATGCACTCTCTTTGGGCAATGATCACTGAAACCCCCTGGTATTCAAGTTCTTCGGACACCAGTTTGCGGTTTTCCTCATGGTGCTTTCGCAGGGGATTCATGATCCTGATGTGTTCCGGCTCCACCCCGAGCCCCCGGCATATTTCCACCAGCCGGTGGGTGGCATGTGAGGCCTGTCCCCCTGTCATTCCCGTGGTGGAGTTGTCTGAAATTACGATGGTGACCGGCGTCTGTTCCACCACCGCATCCAGCAAGCCTGTCATGCCGGAATGGGTAAAGGTGGAATCTCCGATGACAGCTACCGAAGGATGGATCCCGGCATCCGAAGCTCCCTTGGCCATGGTCACCGAAGCGCCCATATCCACACAGGAATTGATGGCATTATAGGGTGGAAGAGCTCCCAGGGTATAACAACCGATGTCCGAGAATACCCTTCCCGGGCCATAAGGCTCCAGGGCCTCTCCCAGGGCATTGTACATATCTATGTGGCTGCAGCCCTTGCAAAGGGCCGGTGGCCTGTTTTTCACTATCTCCGGAACTTCACGCACCGGCTCACGTTTCACACCCAGGGCTCCTTTGACCAGCGAAGGGGTCAATTCTCCGTCCCTGGGAAGCGTACCATCCATCCGGCCCCGGATCTGGTAAGTAGTGGAAAGGATACCACTCAGGGATTCCTCCAGCATGGGGGCTCCCTCCTCCAGCACCAGTACCTGTTCCACTTGCGTTACAAACTCGTTGAGCATTGCAGCAGGCACCGGATATTGAGAGATCTTCAGCACGGGATGCTTTAGTCCGGCCCCGGCAGCCACCTCCTGGTAATAATTATAAGCCAGGCCGCAGGCAATCACCCCGGTGGACGGGTCTTCCCCCTGCTCGATCCTGTTCAGTCCTGAATGCTCTGCCTCCCAGCTCAGTTTGTCCTGGGTGGAAAGCAACATCTTGTAGCGCTTTCTGGCGATGGACGGGAGCAGGATGAATTGCTTCAGATCGCTGGGCAGTTTCACCGGATTCTCTTCCCTCGGGTCCGAACGCAACACCACCGACCGGGAGTGGGCCAGGCGGGTGGTGACCCTGAGCATCACGGGCAAAGCATATTTTTCGGAGAGATCGAATCCAACGCGTATCATGTCATAGGCTTCCTGCTGGCTGGCAGGTTCCAGTACCGGGACCATGGAAAACTTGCCATAGAACCTGGAATCCTGTTCATTCTGCGAAGAATGCATGGAAGGATCGTCGGCCACCACCACCACCAGTCCCCCGTTCACTCCCGTCATTCCGGCATTGATGAAAGCATCCGCAGCCACGTTGAGCCCCACGTGCTTCATGCATACCATGGCGCGCTTGCCTGCATACGACATGCCAAGGCCCGCTTCCATGGCTGTTTTCTCGTTGGCAGACCATTGGGCGTGCACGCCGCGTTCTTTCGCTTCCCGGGACTTCTGAATATATTCCGTGATTTCTGTAGAGGGTGTGCCCGGGTAGGCATACACCCCCGAAAGACCTGCATCCAGTGCTCCCTGGCCAATGGCTTCGTCTCCCAATAAAACAAATCTGGACATGAACAACAAGTTTTTTGGTTGCTCAAAATTATATAAAATAAGCACGGGGATAAGCTATTCTAAAACATGCTTACACAACCTGTTTAGGATTTATCCTATTGATTATGAGATAATTGTAATAAGAAGCCGGCGGGACCCCCCATGGTTCCGGAATTCCCCCAGATAGATCCCTTGCCAGGTTCCCAGGTTCAGTTTTCCCCGGGTGATGGGGAGGGTCACCGAATGACCAACCAGGGAGGCTTTCAGATGGGCAGGCATATCATCGGCCCCCTCATAAGTGTGGGTATACGTGGGATGATTCTCGGGAACCAGGTCATTCAGAAAGGAATTGAAATCGTCCCTCACTGAAGGATCTGCATTTTCATTGAGTGTGAGACCGGCGGATGTATGCTGAATAAGCACATGCATAAGGCCGCTTTCCGGAAGCTCGCCCACCGCCTGAAGTACCTCCCGGGTTATCAGGTGGAATCCCCTGGATTTGGGAGAAAGTGTGATGGTTTTCTGGGTGACCATGGGCGCGATGAAGTGTTAATATTTTACAAAAATAACCCTTAATTGCAGGGAGCCACTCTGTTCCCGCTGATTTTTTATCTACTTTTGGGGCATGTTTTTCGGGAACAAGAGGATGGGATTTGCCCTGCTGCTTGGGTGTATACTCCTAGCAGGAGCCTGGAATCCTGCCGAGGCTCAGAGAAGAAGGGACCAGGATCCCCCACTGGACGAGGAGCTGGTTGAGTTTTCAGGCATAGTAAGGGATCTCGAACACCGGCCCCTCCCCTATGTGAATATCATCATTCTGACTGAAAGGCGGGGCACCACCTCGGACCGGAGGGGCATGTTCTCTTTTGTGGTGAAGCCCAACGATACCATATTATTCAGCCACATGGGTCACAAGGGCACCATCCATGTGATACCCGATTCCCTTGGAGGACAGCAGTACCCGGCTGACATCTTCATGGTGAGCGATACCTTTCAGCTGGCCGAGGTCAGGATCTACCCCTGGAAAACCTACCAGGAATTTAAAGAAGCCTTCCTGGCCCTGGATCTGCCGGATGACGATGAACAGAGGGCCTACCACAACATTGCCCTGATCAAAACCCAGATCAAGATGAATGATTTCGGGCCTACGCCAAACATCAATTTCAGGGAGGTGATGAAGCAGCAGTACAATCAGCTTTACACCGCAGGCCAAACCCCCTACTACACCATCTTTGATCCCATGCGCTGGGCCAAGTTCTTCGATGCCCTGAAAAGGGGCGACTTCAAACAGGACGAATAAGAAGCTCCCGCACAATTTCACGGTGTATTTCTGAGTTTGTACTATATTCGGAAAACTTCTGATTGTGAACACCCGCTTGCCGCTTTACACACTTCTACTCATCCTGAACCTTAGCCTTTACGCGCAAGAAAAGGCCCTGCTCACCGGCACTGTAAGGGACAGCATTGGCAATCCGGTGGAACTGGCCAGTGTGGCCCTGCAGGGAACCCGTGATGGGACCATGACCAACCTGGAGGGTGCCTTTGTCCTGGAGGTTCCTGCAAGCCGTTCCTATACCGTGGTGATCTCCTGTGTGGGCTATCGCACCAAGCAGTTCGCCGTCCGCCTGGGACCCGGAGAATCGAGGAAGCAGGACATTGAACTATCCCGCGATGTGAGGGCCCTCCGGGAGGTATCGGTCAGTGCCAGGCAGGAACGGGCCAGCACTTTCCAGCGCATAGATGTGGAGGATCTGAACTACATGCCCACGGCCACGGGAAAGAACGACAGATACGCCGATATCGCCGCCTTCGCGACCAATCCCGACAGTCCCACCGAATAGAGCACCACGATGATCATCGGCGCCAGCGCGACGATCGGGATGGTCTGGCTGATGATCGCCCAAG